>JAVQRZ010000110.1:0-3750 GCA_033582115.1 Candidatus Korarchaeum sp.
CTCGGCTTCAATAAAGTATAAGAGAATGAGGGCTGGTTTCAGAGGAGGAGGTGAATACGCTTACCACAAGCAGACAAGAGCTCTGCAGAAGAGGATCAAAATACTCAGAGATAAGATAGAAAGACTGAGTAGACAGAGAGAGTTGGATATCCTCAAGAGACTTGAGAGCGGGACTGACATAATCGTGCTCACTGGATATTATAATGCTGGTAAGACAAGCGTATTTAACGCCCTAACGGGTTTCGAGAAACCTGTCAGCGATAAACCGTTCACCACGCTATCCAGTAAGTACGCTGGAGTTGAAGGAGAGAGGATCTACCTTGTCGACACGATAGGTTTCGTAATGGATTTAGATCCGAGATTAATTGCATCATTTAAACTTAATCTTCTCGACATAAAGTACTCTCGTAAACAGATTTTAGTTTTAGATATAGCTGATAATGATGATTTACTAAAAGTAAAATTACTCGAAGATTTGAGGATCCTGAGAGAGCTTGGTAAGGAAGAGAGTAGCTTCCTGATAGCAGCTAATAAAGTGGATCTCATAAGGGAACCTGATTTAAGAAGAAAAATAGAATTAGTAAAGGGTTTGATAGGAGATAGTGTACCTATAATACCTGTCTCAGCTGTGACCGGCAGGGGATTAAGGGAGCTTGTAGAAGTTATGCTCAGGGAGCTCGAGGTGATAAGATAGTTTCATAATAGAAATCTTTTTATTTTTGAAAGAATGCGTGTTGAGGGTCACCTTGAGTACACTATGCAGCAGCAGAGTGGCATTTGCTGCACTGTTAGGAGCTCTCGGGAACGTTCTAGCTATTATATCAATGATATTTGGGAATATACATCCTCAGATAGCTGTCGATTTATCGCATATAGCTACTGTAATAGCAGCTTTCTCCTTAGGGCCTATATGGGCTACTCTAGTTGGTTCCCTCATATCAATAGTACCTTTTATCAGGTTCGGGCTCCTGGGTAGCTTAGGTCCCCTCATCGGGTCTCTGATATTTCCTGGGAAAGCGATGACCGGCTTCTTCACGGGGATGCTAGTTAGAAGGAATCTCAGACCCTTTATCGCTTTAAGCCTAGGCTACATCCCTGAGAGTCTCTTCACATGGGCCACATTCAAGCTATGGATACCTTTATTTGCTCCGCAGCTATCTAATTGGATAACTGATGCTGTGATATACGGGATCCTCGTGAAGGCTTGGATCGAGATACTAGCTATTGGGGCTCTCTCAGAACTTCTGATCCCTAAGGTGAAGGGAATGATACCCTATAGCCTTCTGAACGAGCCTAGCTACTAAGTAGGCATCTGACCTCATGCCAGAGCAGGGAGAGAACTCAACGAAATCCATACACTTCACGTCCCCGACTTCAATTATTTTTCTAATTATACTGAGGGTTTCTCTATAATTCAGACCTCCTGGTTCTGGATTCCCGATGCAAGGGACTTGAGGCGGGTCCAGTACATCTACGTCCACACTTAAGTACACTCTTTTACCCTCTAAGAGGTTGAAAATATCTTCGCCTCTATTGCAGAGATCATTAGCATAAATTACTTTTATGTGGTTAGATCTTTCTAGGAACTCCTTTTCCTCGATACTCATCGTTCTCACCCCTATCAATGTGATATTCTTCACTATCTCACTCATCCTCCTGCAAACAGTAGCGTGAGAGACCCTTCTCCCTTCATACTCGTCGTAGAGATCTGGATGTGCATCTAATACTATTAAGTGCTCTATCTCATCCTTCAGTGCTATTAACGCTGGGAGTGAGACCGTGTGTTCCCCACCGAGTATCACTGGCATCTTTCCGTCAGATATCACCTTCCTCACTGAGGTCTCAACAATCGCCATCATCGAGTCCTCCGGCTTCCCTAAAACGGAGAGCTCGAATATAGTATGAATACCTAAATCATCAGTAGACAATTCGAGCTCGATATCATAATTGTCCATGTATCTAGAGGCTTCTATCACAGCAGCTGGGCCGAATCGTGTCCCAGTAGCCCAGCTCTCAGTTGAGTCATAGGGTACACAAAGTATGATGTACCTAGATTCCTCGTAGGAACTCCTAGATGCGAGGAAGGAGAAAGGTGTCGTTAATCCATGCATGCTATATACCCAGTTTAATTGGTTAATTCAGATAAATCTATTTCTGATTTAAGGTTTTATCACCTAATTAAAAACAACAATACCGAATTTTTCAGGAAAATATTAAAGTTTAATAGTCTAGAATCTATAGTTCCTAATAACATAGATCTTAGCATCCACCAGAGATGGGGTTCCAGTCACGTTTTTATATGATGACCAGCCGTAAGAATCAGTCCCGCACATCGCGGACAGTATGCGAGGTGACCAGTATGGTGTCTAGGAGAGTTGGTGTACCAATGACCGATCGCATTCTTGAGTTCTTGGAAGAGAGGAGACCGGGCCTGAGAGCTAACGTGTGGAAGATCTACTATCCGATGAGGGATGAGCAGCCTATAGAGGTAAGTGTCAAGCCGGGCGCCCTGGCAGGCGAGACCCTCCAATTGCAGTTCGAGGGGAAGAAGCTAGTTGTGAAGGAGGAAGTAGTGGAGAGAAGACCGGCTAGAGGTGGTGCGGGGGCTTACTAACCCCCTATTACCAATTCTTTTAATTCTTTAAATTAATCGACGTTATAGTAGCTTGATGGTATATTTATCTGGGAGTACATACGATATCTATCGGTGCGCTTCATGGAGCTAGGGGTACCGATACCAATCCCGGTATCCAGGCCTAAGAGGGGAGCAGCGGGGGAGACCGGTCTTTGGAGGATTGAGAGACCATTGATAGATGAGGGGAAATGCGTTAAGTGTTGGATCTGTTGGCTTTACTGTCCTGAGGAAGTTATCTCCGAGGGTCAGAGTGGGTTCCCAGCGATAGATCTATCTTATTGCAAGGGTTGCGGTGTCTGTGCAGATGTTTGCCCAGCTAAAGCTATAGAGATGGTGAGGGAATGAGTATGAGCGAAGGGGAGTGGGATATAATAACTGGGAACCATGCTGCTGCTCTAGCTGCGAAGCTAGCTAGGGTAGGTGTTGTTGCAGCATACCCAATAACCCCTCAGACCACCGTGGTCGAGTACCTAGCATCGTTCATAGAGTCTGGTTACATGAACGCTGAGTACATAAGAGTCGAGAGTGAGCATAGCGCGATGGCAGCTGTGATAGGCGCTGCTGCAGCTGGAGCCAGGACCTTCACTGCAACCTCCAGCCAAGGGCTGCTTTACATGGCAGAGGTCCTCCACTGGGCTGCTGGTTCTAGAGCTCCGGTTGGCATGGCTGTGATAAACAGGGCGGTAGGCCCTCCTTGGAACATACACGTTGATCACCAAGACACCATGTCGCAAAGAGATACGGGCTGGTTGCAGATCTATGTCTCCTCTAATCAGGAGGTCCTAGATACTATAATTATGATGTACAAGGTTGCTGAGCACCCCGATGTGATGCTACCCTTCATGGTATGCTTAGATGCCTTCGTCCTGAGCCATACGTTCATGCCGGTTAAGATCCCCAGGCAAGAGGAAGTAGATGAATTCCTCCCACCGTACGGGCCAAAGCATTGGATATTAGATCCATCGGAGCCGATGAGCTTCGGTAATTTAGTGTTCCCCGATGATGAGTACCAAGAGATGAGGTGGTCCATTGACCTCTCCATGAGGAGAGCTCTGTACGTCATGGAGGACATAGCTGAGGAGTTCTCCGAGAAGTTCGGAAGATACCACGGAGGG
>JAVQRZ010000111.1:0-2058 GCA_033582115.1 Candidatus Korarchaeum sp.
CGGAGAACTTCGCTAAGGTTTACGAACTAGTGAAGGCACTTAGCGATGTAGGGGCTAAGTACGGTAAGAGTCCCTCACAAGTGGCACTCAACTGGTTGCTAATGGCTAGCGATAAGGTTATCGTGATACCTGGAGCTAAGAATCCCTCGCAGGTTGAGGAGAACGCTGGTGCTAGTGGTTGGAGGATGAGTTTAGATGATTGGATGATGTTGGAGGAGGAGAGTGGGAGGATAAGGATAACGAGGGTCACCTGGTGATCAAGTACCTTCACTTATCTCTCCAGTTGACCTATCTACCAGCTTCGAGTGGAGGTCCTCGAAGACCCTGTAGAGAGTCCTGACGAGGTCGTGAGCAGGTAGAAGTAGGAGGATCGCTATCCCAAGTAGACCAGCTTGAATGCCCAATCCTCGAGCGCGAGTTTTAAGACGCTAGGGAGGTAGATATAGAGGTAGACCCTAACGCTAAGTAGGGGGTTAGTCGCGATCATCCTCTCCAAGGTGGTCTTGGTCATGCTGATCCTCTCAGAGAACTTATCTGGAGCTAAGTCGAAGATCCTCTTAGCGGGCACTGATATCCTGTAGCTTAAGTATATCGCGATGAGGGACTCTAGAAGGGTTATCATCAAAGCCCCTTCTTAAGGAGAGGCTCTCCTACATACTATCGTGACGTCCGAGATTAGTGGAGAGAAGAATAAGAGAAGAGATATCCCATTCTTGACTAGTTAGGTAAGGCTTTCCCATCAGAAGGCTCGCTTCCCCCTAACTAAGGAGATCTTAGGGTCGGATTCTTCCTCCTACTCTCCTGACCCTTTTGCGATCCATCGTTATGACCAAGACATCTATGAGACAAAGGGATGAAGGAGGTTAGAGAAACAAAGTTAGGGAAGCTCCTCAGAGGATTTGAGGATTCTCGTTAGGCTAGATCCAATGAGATCAGATGCTTAGGAGCGTGAGCTCCCTAGGACAGTTAAATCTCAACGGGTTCTTCTCACCCAATCCTCTGCTCACGTATAGGTAGCTACCCCTTACCTCGAAGAGCCCGCTAGCATACCTAGTCCCGTACTTGCTGGGGGTCCAGATAGGACCTATGAGGGGAAGGCACACCTGACCACCGTGCGTGTGACCAGCTAGAACTAACTTAGCTCGGGGCTGGAGCTCTATCACATCCGGGGTGTGGGAAAGTAGTAAATCAACCTTCCCGAGATCATTCAATACTTCCACAGCCCTTTTGTCCTCAATATACCAATCTATCCCTCCTATCCTGATCCCCATCTCCTCAACTGCTTCGTTCAGGAGCACCCTCACTCCTGCTCCCTCGAGAGCCTCTATCCCTCTGCTCAGGGGTATCTTGCGGTCAGCCCAGTGCTCGTGGTTGCCGAGCACTCCAAACTTAGGCACCTCGATCTCACTGAGGAGCTTCGTAAGAGGCTCTAAGCTCCTCGTCCTCTCATCATAAGAATCACCGAGTACGAAGGCGACATTGAACTCCCCAGATAGGTTAGCTAGCAGGTCCCTGATCGCTTCCTCCCTCCCACCCCATCTTTGGACATGCAGATCAGCCAAAATTACAGCTTTCAATCCGATACCGAGGTTAATACCAATTTTATTAATTTTTGGTCTATAATCCCTTAAAAGTATTTCAGTAAATTTCACCATGTTATCACGCTTCACCACGCCTGAGAGGAGCTCATCCCCTCCTCCCTATCCTAAGTCCCATTATCTTAGCGAAAACCTTAGCTTCATGGACCTTTCTCCTCGCTAGGAACCACTCAAGCGCTTCCTCAGCGTCCTCCTTACTGATAGGGTTTTCCCTCATGAACTCCATCAGCCCCTCCCTGATCACCTCATACCTCTGCCCCTCGCTGAGCTCCCTGAAGCCTCTAAGCCTTCCTGTGATGTTCAGATAGTGGTGAGCCCTCCTCGCCCAGTCGCTCATAGTACTCTGGAACCAGTTAGGGTATAAAAAAGGTGAAGAGTTTCGCATTAAGCACGCTTCCTCCGAAGGTAGATCAGAACGAAGATGGCGAGGGCAACCAGCACCAGAGAAGTTAAAACTGAC
>JAVQRZ010000112.1:0-3828 GCA_033582115.1 Candidatus Korarchaeum sp.
GGATAGGGCTTCCTTACTGGAAGCTCTTAGGCCTCTGGTGACTAACCTATTCTTAACCTATTTCTTTTTCGAGAGCTTCAATATCTCCTTAAGCTCCTCAGCTAACGTATCTACTTCCTCCTCAGTGTTGTAGAGGTAAAAACTAGCTCTAACCGTCCCCTGAGGGGCCCCTAGTTTCCTGTGCAGAGGGTGAGCGCAGTGAAGACCTGTCCTGACGGCTATACCCCTAGCGTCCAATAGAGCACCTACCATATGGGGATCGATTCCTCTAACGTTAAAAGCTACGATACCCCCTCTCCTCCTCAGGTCCCTAGGACCGTAGAGGACCAAATCCTCTGCCTCAGGTAGGACCTTGAGTGCCCTCCTCATCAGAGCTATCTCGTGATCCCTAACCCGTTCCATCCCGACTCTCATCAGGTATTCAGCGGCTGCAGCTAAACCTATCCCGCCCGCGATGTTAGGAGTCCCTCCTTCGTGCTTCCAAGGAAGCTCCGCCCAGCTCTGACCTTCCAGTGTGACATCCTCTATGGTCCCCCCTCCGGGTTTAGCAGGTTCCATCTCCTCGAGGACCTCCTTCCTCCCGTAGAGGACTCCGGTTCCCGTAGGTCCACATCTATGCCCTGAGAAGGCGAGGAAGTCAGCGTCCAGCTTCTTAACGTCTACAGGTATGTGGGGAACCATCTGAGCACCATCGAGTAAGACGAGCGCACCTACTTCCCTAGCCAGCTTGACGAACCTCTCTACATCTGGGATGAAGCCGGTGACGTTGGACATGCCTGAAATAGCTACCAGCCTAGTTCTCTCGTCTATCAACCTCTCCGCTTCCTCCATCCTCAACAAACCTTCCTCATCAACACTCACGTAAGCTACCTCGCACCCAGTTAGCTTAGCAACGAGTCTCCAAGGGAGCATGTTACTATGATGCTCCAACTCAGTCGTCACTATCCTCTCTCCCCTCTTCACGTTCCAGAGGGCCCACCCCCAAGCCACGATGTTTATCGCATCTGTCGTGTTGGAGGTGAAGATAATCTCCTCCGCCTCAGCGTTTATGAACTTAGCTAGGGTTTCGTGAGCTCTCTCGTATAGCTCCGAAGCCTCCCTACTCAGGTAGTGTATACCTCTATGGACATTAGCGTTTACCTTCTCGTAGAACTCCCTCTCAGCTTCTATCACCTGCTTGGGTTTCTGCGTCGTAGCTGCGTTATCGAAGTAGATTAAAGGCCTCCCATTGACCTCTACCCTTAAGATAGGGAAGTCCTCCCTCAGCTCCGCTACAAGCATAACGCATCACTTCTTTATCAGAAGTTCGATGAAGTTATCCCTGCAGGAGATCCTCTCGCATACAGCGCCGTAAACCTTAGCTAGCGATTCTACGGAATCTAAGCTGAACCTCTCGGTATCTATGAGCACCTCGATAGCCTCTCCTTTCCTCATTGAAGAGAGCAGTTTCGTGAGCTTGATCAAGGGGACGTAAGCGCACCTATAATTCTCCTTCCTCATCTCTATCCTCTCTATCACCTTCAAGCAGGTCCCCCATAGCTCATGGTGTGATTATATTTAGCGTTGACTCCCTCCATATACCCTCGACCACATCCCTAGCTGTGATTATTCCCTTAATAACGCCCTTCTGAGTTATCGGTAGTCTCTTCACCCTATTCTCAACCATCAACTTAGCAGCATCAAGTAGGGAAGCTTCCGAATCTATAGTTATAAGCTTGAGCGTAGCGTATTTCCCTACAGGGTCGCAGTAATCCCCTCCTTCCTTTAGGAAACCCTTGACAACATCCCTCTCGGTGAATATACCAACTGGAGCACCCTCATCCTCGACTATCAAGCTCCCCACTCTCTCCTTCCTCATCAACTCGATGGCTCTCTCAATGCTATCGCTCATGCTCACGCTAACTAGCTTCCAAGTAGCGTAAGGTCTCAAGGGGACGGGATGTGTGGATGAGCTAGCGTAAGCCCTAATTATATCAGCAGCTGTGATAACACCCAATAGCTTATCCCCTTCTAGCACTACCAACCTAGCTTTAGCTTTAATCATAATAGTTGCAGCATCTAGGTAGCTATGATCGGGCTTGACTATACCGTACCTCCTGCTCATGACATCAGAGACGATGAGCTGCTCCGGAGGTATCTTCTGCGATACCACGTAATTTATCAGATCTCTCTCAGTGATGAAACCTAGGACCTTTCCCTCCTTGGAGAGGACAACAGGACTCCAAACATCGCGATGGATCATCTCATCAAGAGCTTGAAGTAAGTTCATCTCAGGGCTAACCGTTAAGGGGTTCTTACTCATGAACTCTGATACTCTCACTATCCCACCGCTTTAACTCTAATCGGGATTTAAATAAATTCTTTAAGAGATCTTATTTAACGGAATAGTATGGAAAGGTAATTATCTTCCCTTGGAGAACCTCTCCCTCTCTACCACGTACCTCTCATGCTCCCCCTCACCTATCACGCTATCCCCTCTCAAGCACTCCACCTCGAAGACCAGCCTCCTACCGCTCACTTCCCTCAGTTTAGCCCTGACTTTGATCTCATCACCTAACCAAGCCGGCGATCTGTGGCGTACGCACACCTTAGTGCCTACGCTGATCATACCCTCAGGCAGCTTGTCAGCAACTAAGGACTCAGCGACGCTCTCCATCAGCGCTATCATAGAGGGGGTTGAGAGGACTTCAACCCTACCACTACCCACTATGCTAGCTAGCATCTCCTCAGTCACCCTGAACTTCCTCTCGACCTGAACGCCTGCTTGAAGGCCCAACTACATCCCTCCTCACTGAGAATTAGCTTTAGAAGGCTCGAAGAGCTTCTCAAGTAATAGCGGAGATATGAGCGTAGTCAGAGCTACCATACCTATTATCTCAGCATAGGTCTCACTACTGAGCACGTTAGTCGTCAAACCTATAGAAGCTATTATGAGACCTAACTCACCTCTCGGCATCATCCCTATCCCCACACCCACTGCTTCCTTAAGTTTAAGTGTTAAGAGAGCTGGTAGAGCAGCCCCTATGAACTTACCAACCATGGCTAAAGCTGTCAGTATCAGGACGAAGTTCACCACTCTGAGATCACTGAATACCCTCAGGTCCAGCATAGCCCCGAGGTAAGCGAAGAAGACCGATCCGAATATAGCTTCTAAGTCCGATACGAGCTCCATTATCTCCTCCCTCCACTTCGACTCACCTATAGCTAAGCCTGCAGCGTAAGCCCCTACGAGAGGGCTCAACCCTATCGCTCCTGAGAGCGAAGCAGTGCCCAAGCCGGCGGAGATAGCTATAGCTTTCGTCGCCCCCTTACCCCCGAACTCACCGAGCGTCTCTAGGAACCTAGGGATCACAACTACCGATATACCGAGGATTAGGAGCCATATGACGATGAAGGAGACCGTCTTGTAAGCTATAGTGAGGGGGTCTAAGCTACCACCTGATATAGCGCTGACGACAACTCCTAGTACCACTATGCCGATGATATCATCGAGTACAGCTGCGCTCATCAGCGTAGCACCCATCCTAGTGTCAAGGAGCCTCATATCGCTCAGAACTCTCTTTGAGATCGCGATGCTAGTAGCTACGAACGCAGCTCCAGCTACTAAAGCTACAGCCTCGCTACCACCAGCGGTTAAGTAGAAGTAGTGAGCTAAGGCGAAGGGTATTAAGCCCCCTCCTGTAGCTATTAGGACTGCTGCCTTACCTGAAGCCTTCAAGCTCTCCAACCCTAACTCTATACCAGCTGCTAGAAGAAGGAATATCGCTCCTATCTCCGCAAAACCCTCGACGTAATCGTTTATCACCACGAGGGGTTCGTTGAATACTA
>JAVQRZ010000113.1:0-13087 GCA_033582115.1 Candidatus Korarchaeum sp.
TCATGGGAGAGGGTGATGACTCAGTTCCCTTCGTGGTTATAAGAGGAGCCCCTGTTGAGCTAGGAGATTTCGATCCGGAGGAGGTCAAGATAGACCCGAAGCTCTGCGCCTACTTCAGACCTCTCTACGGCTCCTCACCGGAAAAATGGAAAAAGTTTAAATAAGAATATATCTTCAGATATATCTGAAGATATATGCTACCAAGACCACCCGTGAGGGGTTTCTTGAGGTTATTGATACTCGACTCCCTGAGGGAGGAACCTCTGCACGGCTACGAGATAATGAGGAGGATGTGCAACATGCTTAATTATACTCCGAGCCCCGGAATAATATATCCCACCCTTCAGTTCCTGGAGGAGAGCGGTCTGATATGTTCAGAGCTGGAGGGGAGGAGAAGGAAGGTCTATAGGATAACCGAGGAGGGCCTTAAGTACTTAAGAAGCCATGAAAATGAACTTGCTTTCTTCTTGAAGGAGCATAGAAAGTTATCGAGAGCGAGAGAGATGATACCAGCTAGCTTGTTCCCGTTAGTAGAGAGGCTCCTTTCGCTCAGCGATGAGCTCACTCAGGATGAAAGGGAAGCCGTTAGGAACGCTTT
The DNA here is from genome assembly GCA_033582115.1 of Candidatus Korarchaeum sp. GTDB lineage: Archaea > Korarchaeota > Korarchaeia > Korarchaeales > Korarchaeaceae > Korarchaeum. The sequence goes on from JAVQRZ010000113.1 coordinate 599, forward strand.
CCTGAAGTTAGAAGGGGAACTCAGAAGGATATTAGGTGATAGGGATGGGAGCCATAGTAGTTAGAGATCTAGTCAAGAGGTTCGGCTCACTGTCAGCTGTAGACGGTGTATCGTTCGATGTCAGGAGGGGAGAGATATTCGGCTTCTTAGGGCCTAACGGAGCGGGGAAGACCACTACGATAAACATACTGGTGACCTTGATGAGACCTACTAGCGGCGAGGCCTATGTAGCGGGCCACGACGTAGTTGAGGAACCCGTGAGGGTGAGGGAGAGAATAGGTATCGTATTTCAGGACACTTCAGTGGATAGGGACTTGACGGGATGGGAAAACCTGTATATACACGGTTTGATCTACGGGTTGAGTGGGGAGGAGCTCAGGAAGAGAGTAGAGGAAGCTTTGGAGTTCGCTGAACTCAATAGGTTCAAGAACATTCAGGTTAAGAACTACAGTGGCGGGATGATAAGAAGGCTCGAGATAGCTAGGGGTTTGATGCACAGGCCGGAGATACTCTTCTTGGACGAACCGACGATAGGATTAGATCCGCAGACCAGAGCGAAGATATGGGACTACATAAGGAGACTGAGGGACGAGGGAGACATCACGATATTCCTGACAACTCACTACATAGAGGAAGCCGAGAGGCTCTGCGATAGGGTAGCGATAATAGATCGCGGAAAGATAGTCGCTATAGGGAACCCTGAGGAGCTCAAGAGCGGTATTGGGAGGGATACCCTCTACCTGAGACCCGATGATCCTTCGAAAGCGAGGCTTCTGGTTGGCGAGTTATCAGAAAAAGGCATCGTGACTGACTACAGGGAGGTGAACGGCCTCTTAGCTCTAGGCGTAGATAACGTTTCCAGAGTTATACCAATAGTCTTCGAAGTAGCTTCAAAGCTGGGAGTGAGGATAGAAGAGGTGAAGTACGCACGACCCACACTCAACGACGTCTTCCTTCACCTGACGGGAAGGGAGATGAGGGATGAGGAAGCCAGCTGGAAGGAAGCAGCGAGGATGATTCACTTAGCTAGGATGAGGCGATGAAGGATGAATGAGGAAAAGATTTTGTATGCGATGTTATATAGGGAGGTGAAGAGGTACTTCAGGGCTAAGTCTAGGGTAATAGGTACTCTGGTGAATCCCCTGATGTTCTTCCTCTTCTTAGGAATGGGTTTCAGTGCTTCCATGAGGGGACTCTCAGCTAGCTTAGGCGTGGACTACCTGGTCTTCCTAGCCCCCGGAATGGTGGTGATGACAGTCTTCACATCTAGCTTCATGGGAGGCATCTCGGTCATATGGGACAGGGAGTTCGGTTTCCTCAAGGAGGTTTTAGTGGCTCCTGCCAGTAGGGTCTATGCTATAATAGGAAGATCGATAGGGGTTTCCTTAACATCGACTCTTCAAGCCCTTCTGATAACACTCCTCATATATGCTGTAGTGCCCTTGGACTTAGCCGGGCTTCTGCCCTCGCTGGCTGTCTGCTTCCTGACCTCGCTAGCTTTCAACAACCTAGGTATAGCTATGGCATCAAGGATGAGGAGTCCCGAGGGCTTCCATCTGATCTCGAACCTACTGATATTCCCACTGATATTCACGAGCGGGGCATTTTACCCGATCAGCAACCTACCGCAGGTGGTAAGGCCCTTATTCTACTTAAACCCACTGACTTACTCAGTGGACCTCACGAGGTACTTCATGGTCGGAATATCCTCAATACCCCCCATAGTAGGCACTTTCACCTTACTGGTGATGACATTCGTCCTCTCCTTAGCCTCGACCAGACTTTTCAACAGGAGCACATTGGAATGAGCGGAAGAGGAAGTTGAAGTTCGCGAAGAACTTCACAAGACGATAACTTAAACTTAGATAAGCTCGGATCCTGATCAGTAAGCTAGTCGATCCTCCATCAGGCTCAGGGTCTTCGTAGGACGAGGACGCGATGAGGTCAAAGAAGTCTCGTTTAGTGAGCGTGATAGCATTGTAATGTCAGTTAAAGCTCAATTAGATACGCTTCCGTGAAAGAATATGCTTCTTCCGCTAGCGCTTCTGTGACTCTTGATCATCTCCCTCCCCCCTCGAAACTGACCCTCCTGATGTCGAGTGGAGCAGGAGCAGGGCCTGCGAAGGTAATGAGAGTATGTGGCTTACTCCGTTCTTCAGACATCGGACGGTGGCTACATGGTCGCCGGATAGAATTATCCGAGGGGTATGCTGTCTACGTGATAAAGCTCTCCCCTGAGCGGAGAGACCATCATTACCGAAGAATTGCGTTAGATCTCCAGTTCTCCTGCTCACCGTTTCACTTTCGATAGTGCTTTAGTAGTGCTAGCGATGAGACTGATGAGGGCTTGGGGGGAATGCGATCCATTATACCTCTATTCACTCCTAGTGTTCTCACTCTGAACTTATGCTTTTAGCTCTACCTAGCAATAGAGCTTGCTAACTGTCAATATAATCTTCATAACTCATCGGGATCGTAGCATAATTCACATTCATTCCCGAAATTCCTCAATGAAATCTATGAGATCCTTAACGATGCAATAGAGCTAACCTTTCAATAAGAGGGAGAAGGATTCATGACAGCCGAAACCTCTGTCCTCCTTCCTCCCCAAGTTGTAGAGAGTATCCCTTAAAGATTCCCTCGCTTCCTCGTAGCTCGGGAACTCCCCCAGCCAGACGAAGGGCGTGGAGTCTCTCTCGTTATCCCTCTCTACTATTAGAACTAGGTACTTAGGAGGGTCCTTGAGTAAGTAGCCCTCAGCCCTGTACTCATCTACCCTCCAAGCCCCTCTGCAGATGATGTCAATCCTCTCAGCTACTTCAAGTCTCCTCATGCTTCCCCTCCAAGATTAGCTTGAGAGTCCTCCTAACGAGTTCATCAGAATCTCTTCCAAGCCAATTCGGTCTTCTTAATATCTCATTTACCTCCTCAAGCTTCAATAACTTCTCATGAATCTTCAAACCTAACTTACCGCTTCTCCTTAGCTCTAAGTCAAGTGAAATAACGCTTCCTTCCCTCCTAACCCCTGCTCTTACGTTCAAATCCCCTTCCCTCAGCTCGATCACATGCAGCCTTATAGCTTCGGTATATAAAGTTGAGCTAACTGAAGCTCATCAGGAGCGTCACGATACCCAAGGGGAAGCAGTAGTAGGAGAACCAGTGAAGCTTACCCCTTCTCACCGCTGAGGTGAGGAACCTTATCGCTGCTAGTCCGACTAGGAAGGAGGAGAGAAACCCAGCGACGTTCGTCAAGCTCAGGACCTCGCTCCAAGGGGACCTCAGTACTTCTAGGATCAAGGCTCCAGCTATGGTCGGTACTGAGAGGAGGAATGAGAACCTCATAGCTTCTTCTCTCCTCATGCCGGTGAGGAGTCCAGCTGCTATTGTAGATCCAGACCTGGATATGCCCGGCATTAAGGAAACTGACTGAACCAACCCTATCAGAAGGGCCCTCTTGAGGTCGAGATGGGAGCTCCCTCTAGCCCATTTAGTAGAGTAGAGCACTAAGCTATTCACGAGCAGGCCTAAAGCAGCTACAAGCTTGGTGAAGGCAGCTTCTATTTGATCAGCGAGTAGCAAGCCTACTGAAGCTGCTGGTAGCGTTCCTATCAGTACGCACCAAGCTAGCTTGCTCTCATAGGATAGATCCAGGTTCTCATTAGCTCTCACTAAAGTGAGGCTCCTCAGGAACCCCTTGATGATAGCGATCACGTCTGCCCTGAAGACTATGAGTACGGAGAGCAGTGTGCCGCCGTGGACCACAGCGTTGAAGAGCACGGATCGAGAGGAGAGGAGCTCCTGCAGTATTAGTATGTGAGCTGAGCTACTTATGGGAAGCCACTCCGTCAATCCCTGAAGAGCGCCGAGTAGTAAAGCTTCTTTTAAGTCCATCAGCGAACTTCAGGAGGTATTGTTAAAAACGTTCCGTTTTTATTCTTCCCTGCTTCGAGAGATCCGTGACCCTGAGCATACTGAACCACGTCATAGGCCCTGTGATAAGAGGTCCCTCGAGCTCCCACACAGGCGCTTCTTACTTCATAGGGAAGCTAGCTAGAGAGCTCCTGCTGGATGATCTCCAAGAAGCTACTGTCATATTCGATGAGAGTGGCTCCTATGCTAAGGTCTACAGACAGGAAGCAAGCGACCTAGCTTTCGTATCCGGGCTCATAGGGTTGAGGTTAGAGGACGAGTCTTTCAGGAGAGCTACCGAGTTAGCTCAAAATCTTGGGATCAGAGTGAATTTCCGTCTAGGGAAACTAGGAGAGGCTCCTCACCCCAATGAGGTTTTAATAGAGCTGAAGGGGAGGAGGAAAGAACTGAAGGTGAGAGCGAAGTCCGTAGGAGGTGGGATGTTCGAGGTAGTCGAGCTGAACGGTGTCAGAGTGAGCCTTACGGGAGGGGAGTACCTCTACGCTTACGAGATTGAAGCTCCGCCTCCTGAATTGAGGCAGAGCGGCATCTTAGTGCCTTTAGGGGATCGGTTCATGCTCCTGATAAGGAGCTTTGAGAGGAAGGATCTCTCAGAGGGGTTAGATAAGGAGTGCGTAATTGATTCAAAGGTGATAAAACCTACCTTCTTCCCAGTAAGGGGAAGAGCTATCTTCTCGAACTCATATGAGCTAATAGCTCTGTGCGAGAAGGAAGGCGTCAGCTTAGGGGAGGCCGGTATCATCTACGAGTCAGAACTGCTCGGTATGAGCGAGGAGGAAGTAGTTGAGCTCATGTTGAGGAGGTATGAAGTGATGAAGGACTCTATAAAATACGGTATGAGTGATGAGGTCAAGCTCAAGGTACTCAAGCCCTCAGCTGGTTCTATCTACAGGAAGCTCTTAAGAGGGGAGCTACCCATAGGAGGGGCTCACTCGAGGGCAGCGGTTCTAGCTATGGCTGTGATGCATGCTTGCAACTCCAACGCTCTCGTAGTTGCAGCCCCAACGGGAGGGTCCGCAGGAGCGATCCCAGGGGTCCTAGCGACCCTGGAGGAACTGGGTCTCTCCGATCGGGACTTAGTGAGGTGCTTGTTCGCAGCTGGGGTTGTAGGCCTCCTCATAGGGAGCAGAGCTACTTTCGCAGCTGAGGAAGCCGGGTGCCAAGTTGAGATAGGAGCTGCTGGGGCTATGGCCTCAGCCCTCGTTGTAGAAGCATTCAACGGCTCCTGCGAGCAAGCCCTGAATGCAGCAGCTATATCGCTCCAGAACATCGTTGGTATGGTCTGCGATCCAGTGGGAGGGTACGTCGAGGTCCCTTGTCACACTAGGAACGCTGTAGCAGCTGCCTCAGCGTTCGTGAACGCTGACCTCATTATCGGAGGTTACGATAACCCTATACCTCTCGATGAGACGATAGATGCTATCTACTCAGTCGGAAGGATGCTACCGAGCGAGCTTAAGTGTACAGCGATGGGTGGGCTTGCTGCTTGCCCATACGCAGCTAAGTTCAAACAGAGCTGACTTCCTTCAAGTGCTTATCCACCCAAATATCCTCCTCAAAACTACTCTTCACTTCCTGCTCCTGCTTATGTCGTGGTTCTCTTTCGAGAACATCATGAGTTCGAACTTCACAATGAACGCTTCAGAGTATTGAAGAGCCGGAGGGTTTTATTCAGTGGATACCTGTAATCCTACGCTGTACAGTATTAGAGTAGGAACTATAGCGTTCTTATGGTCTAAAGAGCTCTTCTCCTATTAATTGCTGAAGTTATCCCATGGATGGTCTGCTATCTGATCTGAGTTGAAGAAGTCTTATCAGCAGTACAGTACTTACCCAGTTGCACATATCCCTAATCGTCACAACTGCTTTGAACCTGTCTGTCATATCATTCGATTTGTCATGAAACCTCGTGACTCCCTTCCATCACAGCTAGTCTCTCGGAGTCAGCTTAACCCTTCTTAATAGCTTCATCTAATGCTTCAGGTCCTTTGATGAGCGGGATAGGATCTCCCTAGCTTAGCTGGAGCTCTCGTACTCTGTATATCGTATATTTCAACCTCCACTAGAGTCATATAAGCCCTCTAAGGAGGGTCATCAGGACTATGCTCGAGAAGTCCCCTAGCTCAGGGAGTCTCATGAGTATCTATTTGGCATGAATTAGAAAAAGGGTTACTCAACCTTATGCATCTCTCCTCTTTCAGAAGTTAAGAAGGCGTATAGCAGGATCGTGATTATGAAGAGCAGTGAAACCCACTCGGGTACATGTATGTGGAAAGCTGAGAGCATGAATACGACTCCTAAGTAAATTAAGTAAATAGACAACCCCTTTCCTAAGTTCTTCAGCCTCCTCACACCATGCTCTATGACGAAGTAAAGCGCTCTCAACCCAAGTATAGCCATCACGTTCGATGTGTAAGCCGTGAAGAACTCCCTAGTTATAGCTAGTACCGCGGGAACAGAGTCGAAAGCGAACATTATGTCCGTGGTCTCCACGGCTAGCAGCACCAGGATGAGAGGGGTAAAGACCCTCTGCGAGGACGTCTTGACAGTGAACCTCTGCCCATGATATTCATGAGTGAGCGGCAAGAACCTCTTAGCGAAGATCACGACCCTGTTCTTGGAGGGGTCTATGCTCTCAGCCCCTCCCCTCGCCATCTTGTAGCCTGAGTATATGAGCGCAGCACCGAAGACGTAGACCATCCAGTGGTAGGTCTCGAGCAACGTGATCCCGACCACTATGAAGACGAACCTCAGCACTATGGCGAACACGATCCCGGCGAAGAGCACCAGAGGTCTAGCGTTGTAAGGGACAGCAAAGTAGGTGAATATAGCTAAGAAGACGAATAAGTTATCAACGGAGAGCAGTTTCTCAGTAGCGTAAGCTGTAATGTACTTAATGAACTCCTCTACTCCGTAGAACTCGAGAACGAATACTGAGAAGGCTAAACCAATTACGATCCATATCACTGTCCATTTGACGCTATCCTTAAACGATACCTCGCCGTGTTGGTAGTGCCTCAGGTCTATAGCGAGAAACACTGCTATTACCGAATGGAAGGCGATCCAGAAGAGGGGATCCGTAACCTCCATCTTGGCTCTGGGCGAGGTACTCTCTACAATATATAAAAAGAACTTACATTATAAGGAGGATGAGGGAAGAGTAATAAAGCGATCATCAGGCTAGCATGGGGAGACTCTCAAGTACTATCGCTCAGCTAGAGTATCGTTAGCTCTTGAATAGAGCTCAGATGATATCTAGAGAAGTCTTTCCTAACTTCAATAGCTTTTCGATGAGCAAGTAGTAGCCCACGGACATACCCCCATCGACACCGAAGGCCTCCCCAGTTATGTAGTTAGAATCATCAGATGCTAGGAAGAGAGCGAGCTTCGCCACGTCTTCAGTGCTCCCCAACCTCCCCAAGGGGATTAACTTCTTCCTTATCTCGAGCTGCTCCTCAGTGAACTCTTCCCTAAGCATATCTGTCTCTATCGGGCCTGGGCATATAGCATTCACCCTTATCGCATACTTAGCCCACTCAGCTGCGGCTTGTTTCGTCAGCATTATCACGCCTGCTTTAGATGAGCTGTAGGCTCCTGAATCCACCATCGGGAGTATGCCAGCAGCGGAAGCTATGTTTATTATGCTACCTCCACCCGAATCAGCCATCAGCTTGAAGAAAGCCCTCATCACGTAGAAGGTACCGTTGAGGTTGACTTCAATTACCCTCTTCCACTCTTCGTAAGGCACCTTCTCTAGGGGACGTCTCAAAACGATACCAGCTGAGTTGACGAGTACGTCAAGCCTCCCGAACTCCTCCCTAACGAGTCTCTCCATCCCCTCAACTTGCACAGGGTTTGAGATATCAGCTCTCACCATCAAAGCCCTCACACCGAGAGAATTAGCTAAATTAACCACTTCTTTGGCTTTAGAATCGTTACTAGAGTAGTTAACGATTAGATTAGCTCCTTCCTTAGCGAAAGATAAGGCTATAGCTCTTCCAATACCTCTAGACGCTCCTGTGACTAGAGCTACCTTACCATCTAGCTTCATGAGGACCTCAATGAATCCCTATTAGGATAAAGATTAAGTTAACTTGAGAGCTCGATGAAATCCCTTATCATGGTGATATCTATGACAGCTTCCAATATGTTCATACTGTACCCTAGGACTCTCTCCATACTGCTCAGAAGCATCTGAACCTTACTGTCCCCTGTCTCTCTCCTCCTGATGACCTTAGCTACTCCATCTATCTTCCTAGCTGCTTCCTCAGCCTCCAAAGCATCTAGCTCTGAGAAGGCCTTCGTGGAGGATCCGAAGAGATCTATTACCATTTTGAAGTCGTTGAGCAGCCAATCGGGTACCTTACCTCCTGAGGAGATGAGGTCTATGGATTCCCTAGCCATGAGGACAGCGTGGTCAGATACCCTCTCCATAGATCTAGCGGCTAAGAATACGTGAGGCGTCTCAGCAGCGCTTCGGAGCCCGTGTTCCTCCACTCCAAAAGGACTCATCAGTATGCTCGTCACCTGCTTCGCGACCAGTAGGTAAAGCTTATCTACTATCTGATCCTCCTCTATCACCCTCTCGAGGATCTTAACATCAGCGTTGCCCATCCCTGAGTGAGTGTCCTCAAGCATGTGGTAAGCGTTCTCCTTGAGCTTAGCTAGAGCATCGCTGAGATTCATGCTGCTTTCATCTATCACTGTGTAAAAGGTGAACCCAGACCTGCTCTCCTTGAGCACGTTGAAACCGAGGACTGAGGACTCCAAGGACCTCCTGATCTTAAACGCGGTTTCCTTCAGCTCCGGATCAAAATTAAGCGTGACGATTGAGAAGCCAGCTAAGTAAGCAGCTATTATCTTTCTCAATAAATTGTCGGGATCATCACCTATCCCTAACTCGAATAACTTGCTAGCTCCCGAGAGCCTCCTAGGCGGGTTGCTGTAGATCCTCAAGGAGCCGTCATTCATCAATTCCAAGTAGATCTTAGACCCTTTCCCAAGCTTTAGCTTCTTCACCCAATCCTTAGGAATCGAGATAGTGTAGGTAGCGTTACCTGTTAGCTGTAGGCTCCTCACGTACAGCTTACTCATCCAAAGGGCTCACATAACTAAAATATATAGTTTTCTATTGAATCTATTTACCTACTTATCTAATGGGGAAATTACTTATTTATATATCATAATTTCTTTACATAAAGTATGGATCATAAGTTTATAAATTTTCCCCATAAGACGAGTTGGCGATCCCCATGAGGAGCTACCTTATCCTACTAGTAGTGTTGGTATTACTCGTAGTCGCCGGAGCGTTCCTACTCATGCCCAAGCCCGCTGAGACACCAAAGACCCCCACTGCCACTCTCACCACTCCTACTGTCACTGAGACACCTAAGACTCAGGTCAAAGTGAATCTACTCGGGTCGGGAGCTACTTTCCCCTACCCGCAGATAGCAGCTTGGATCGGGGAGTTCAGCAAGAAGTATCCTAACGTCACAGTGAATTACAACCCTACTGGCAGCGGAGCAGGTCAGGAGCAGTTCTTCTCCGGTGTTGTGGATTTTGCAGCGAGTGATCCTCCTATCTCAAAGGAGAAGTGGGAATCCTGGCGAGGGAAGTTCGTTCAGATACCCTTCGTCATAGGAGCTGTCGCGATCACTTACAACCTACCGGAGCTAGGAGCAACTAAGCTGAAGCTAGATGCTGAAGTCATAGCGTTGATATACAAGGGTGAGATCCAGTACTGGAACGATGAGAGAATAAAGAAGCTGAACCCAGGTTTGAACTTACCTGAGAAGAGGATAATCGCTGTCCACAGATCGGATTCCAGCGGTACCACTGACGTATTCACTAGGTTCCTCCACAAGGCCGCTCCCCAGGCTTGGCCGAAGGAACTCGTCGGGAAATCGATAGAGTGGCCCGTGGATAAGAAAGGCAACGGGGTCGGTGGAAAGGGGAATCAAGGGGTGGCTGAGGGATCCTGAGGACTACACCCAGCTCTATCGGGTACTTGGAGCTCAACTACGCCCTTGAGATGAACATGCCGACTGCTCTCATAAAGAACAAGGAGGGTGAGTTCGTTGAGGCTAACGAGGTCACCATAATGAACGCAGCTAGAGGAGCAGTAGCCTCGCTCCCTGATAGCCCTGATGGGGACTTCAGCAAGGATATAGATGCGATGATCTTCGTTCCCGGGAGGGACTCCTACCCTATAACTTCCTTCAGCCACCTGCTCTTCTACACCAGCTACTCCGATCCAGCTAAAGCTTGGGCTATTAAGAAGTTCATAGAGTACGTGAACACCGAGGGGCAGAAGAACGTGTTGAAGGGTTACGTCCCCGTACCCGAGGAAGTAAGGAAGTTGAACTTAAAGGCTCTGGGCTTGATAAAGAGCTAGCTCGCGAGCCTCGATATCGCAGAACCTACTCATCAAATTTTTATTTTAAGCTTAGAGGAGCCCTTAATGGAGTTTGAAGACGCTCTCCTGAATGTCGAGCTTTACGCCTACCTCCCTAAGAATGAGCTTAAATCACTTCTCTCTAAGCTGATCTCAGAGATGGAATCCTTAGGCTTTGTAGCTAGCTTGAGAGCTGAGGGTTATGCTTTCCTACCAGCTGGGCTTCCTGTACCGACTCACATAAGGGCTGGCGTGTATGAAGGAGCTGTTTCCATCTGGGTGAGGGGAGCTAGTGAGCTGTTTGAATCGTCTAGGATGCTTGAGATGAACCCTGAGGACTACTTTGGAAACTTGATGAGAGGTCTGAGGAAAGCAGGTGAAGTGCTCAATAACTTCAGCGGGAAGGGAATCGTGAAGGTAGTGGTCCCGGAAACTTAAAAGCTAACTTTACAGCTTAGCTAGGGTAGTCATGAGGGTAGCTTTAACTAGTAGGTCAGCTTTGATAGTCGTCGACGTCCAGAGGGACTTCATGCCGGGAGGCTCCCTCCCCGTCCCCGATGGGGATTATGTGATAGAACCACTGAGCAACCTCATAGGAAGGTTTGAGAAGAGGGGGCTACCTATCATCCTAACTAGGGACTGGCACCCTCCTGACCACACGTCCTTCAGGGAGATGGGAGGCCCTTGGCCGCCTCACTGCGTCGCCGGTACTGAAGGCGCTGAGTTCCACCCCTCCTTAAGGGTACCTGATAAAGCGGTTATAATATCGAAAGCGGTTGAGAGGGATAAGGAAGCTTACTCGGGTTTCGAGGGGACCCATCTGGATTCCATCCTGAGGGAGATAGGGATCAGGAGGGTGTTCATAGGAGGAGTGGCTACGGAGTACTGCGTTAAAGCCACTGTCCTCGACGCGTTAAGGCTGGGTTATGAGGTCCTGGTTGTTGAGGAAGGAGTGAGGGGCATCTCCAAGGAGGGTGAGGAGGAAGCTAAGTTGAGGATGCTGGAGGAGGGAGCTATACTAGTGAGGTTAGATGAGATAATCTGATTAAAAAGAGATTGAATAATGTTAATCCTCAAGCTTCCTCTTTTTAACAGCCCTATCGAAGATCACCCAGTTCTGGTACCACTCCTCGTTCTCCCTCCTCAAGAGCGAGAGGACGTTCCTCATCAACTCCTTGGTCGTCACCTCAGTAACCCCTCTGCTCAAGAGATCGCACTCCACTAGCCTAGTTATCTTCCTCGCGACCTCGAGTGGGGCTCCTGCCTTCATACAACTGACCACTATCTTCTCAGGTGAGAACCCTTCCCTCCTCCCGTCCTTCTTCACTACCACTACCTGCATAATAAATCACTAAGTTTAATGGATGTACTACTTTAATAAATCTAACGACCATCTTTTTAGATAAATTATTAACGTCAAGCAGTGTACTCATCAGGACCTGAAGCAATCACGAAGCCTCTTATGGTTTTATCTCTTGATCTTATATCTATAAATTGTTTATATTTTTAATATTTTTATTAAAGGAATAGTAAATGTTTAATCGTCTTTTTGGATTAGTTGAGGAATATTGGGAGAAACTTTTATCAATTCCATTTAGTAGTTAAGCAGTATGGGACCCCTGAGCCCTCTCGTGCTCACCTCCATGAGGGAACCTAAGAGGAAGAAGGTAGGTAGAGGCTTTAGCTTGAGAGAGCTAGAGAGAGCTGAGATAAGTGTATCTGAAGCCAAGAAGTTGGGTATTTATATCGATAGAAAGAGGAAGACTGTCCACGGATGGAATGTAGAGGCTCTAATCAGGTTGAAGATGACTAAAAGCTTCAGTGAAGCTTCTTAACTCTCTTAGAGGAGACCCTTCTCTTAGATACAGTCCTAACTAAGGACCTCGCTACCCTCTCTTTCCCAACACCACCTCTCACGAGTAATCTAAGCTCTTCACCCGCTAGAGTTACCTCAGCTTCTATACCACAAAGCCTAAGTCCCTCCTCAAGCTCGTAAGTATCCACAGGGGGGAGCTCGCCCTCACAAGGTCCTAGATTGCAAGCACGACAACCCAGGGAGTGCGCGTCCATGTTAGCTGAGCAAGCAGCTGGGAAAACCCTCAAGCCCACCTTAGCTGATGCCCTCTTGAGCGAAGACTTGATGAGTGAGGCATCGACTGGGATCT
>JAVQRZ010000114.1:0-1998 GCA_033582115.1 Candidatus Korarchaeum sp.
TAAGAGCTCCCTGATGCCTTCGAACCCCAGCGAGAGGGTTAAGGGGAAGCCTACCTTCACCCCTACGGCTAACTCCCTCAGTTCCTCCAGTAGCTCCCTTATCCCCTTCAATGGGAAATCGAGAGCTAGTATAAGCCTAGAATTGAGTGAAGAAACCCTATCTATTAACTTGCTCCTTATCGGAACCCTTCAATCCCCTAGCGGAGTCTCTATATAACTCTTACCCCCTCGTGTGAACTCCGATCAAAGAGCCTAGGAGCTCTTGAAAGGCTGGTGTCACGATGGTCATCTCTCTCTCAGGACCTAAACCCACCATAACCGTCCTCACGTTGAGCTCTCTCTCTAAGAACCCTACATAAGCTTTCATTTCCTCAGGTAAGCTTTCCCATCCCCTCTTAACGATACTCCTCCAGTCTTGCTCCTCCCAGCCCTCTAGCTCCACGTAGATGGGCTTAGCTTTGCTCATCTCATCTGCGTAAGGTGGAGCTACTCTATACTCCTCCCCATCTACCTCATAAGCCACAGCCACCTTGATCCTCCTCATGCCCGAGAGGACATCTAACTTCCTCACAGCTAGGTAGCCCACACCGTTGACTAGAGCTGAGTACCTCAGCATGGGGATGTCTAACCACCCGACCCTCCTGGGCCTACCTGTCGTCGTCCCGTACTCCCCTCCCCTCTCTCTTATGTAGTCAGCCTGACTACCTAATAGCTCCGTCGGGAAGGGTCCGGCTCCTACTCTTGAAGTATAAGCTTTACAAACCCCTAGAACAGCATCTATAACTAGAGGGCTCACCCCCACACCTGTACAAGCTCCTCCGGCTACGGTACTCGATGAAGTGACGAAGGGGTAGGTACCGTGGTCCACATCAAGCATGGTGCCCTGAGCTCCCTCGAATATCACCAGTTTCCCACTAGCTATCGCATTGTTCACCTCTAAGTGATCCTCTCCTGTGAAGGGCCTTAAGAACTCCTTCCAGATCTCAGCTTTTCTGAGTAGCTCTTCATAGTAGTCCCTGAGATCTCCTTTCAGGAAGTTGGCTCTCTTCAAATCAGCCTCTTTGAGCTCTAGCACCCTCCTCAGTCTCTCTGGGAAGTCTTCAGCTAGTAGGTCCTTCATCCTCAAGCCGGTGATCCTAGCCATCTTGTCTTGGTAAGCTGGCCCTATCCCTCTCTTCGTCGTCCCTAACGATCCTCCAGTTAGAGAGGCGTCTAGCTCCTTATGGTAGGGGAGCAGTAAGGTAGCCTTCAGGGAGATCAGAATATCTAATCTCTTTCCCCTCCTCCTCAGCTCCTCGACCTCTTCCATGAAGACCTCCGGGTCGAAGGCAACGCCAGCTCCTATCACGCACCTCTTACCCCTAGCAGCGCCTGAGGGCACCAAGTGGAACTTGTACTTCAGACCTTCAGCTACTACAGTATGACCAGCGTTACTGCCCCCATTGTACCTAACTACCAGGTCAGCCCACTCCGCTAGGAAGTCCACGACAGCGCCTTTGCTCTCATCACCGAACTGCATCCCGACGACGACTATAGCGGGCATCACTCATTACCTCAGTTGGGAGGTCGATGAAAATTTAAGCGTGTCGTAGGGTCACTATTGACCAAAGGAACAGCTCGGTCTCGTGAGAGTGATTATAGTGAGCTGGTGGATCCCATAGGAAGACATTAATCTAAAAGAAAATGCTAAAAAATAGGTTCTGGAGCATTCTCAGGTGATCAGGTGGTCAAGAGCAGGAGGTTAGCTATCGCTACGCTTCTAGGGGTGATAGCATTTACATCAAAATTCCTAATGCCTCCTATGATCGATAAGGTGTTCTTACTGGTGGAGGCCACATCCTTCGCATTAAGCTCGATCCTAATAGGTAGATGGGGAGCTACCTACGCGTCTTTCGTCAATGGGATGCTCTTAAGCATAGTGAGGATAGGATTCTTCCCATTCAGTCTCATGTTCTCCGTTCTCTACGGCCTGCTGATAGACTGGACTTTCTATTACTT
>JAVQRZ010000115.1:0-1941 GCA_033582115.1 Candidatus Korarchaeum sp.
ATCTTACGCGGTTTGACGCAATCACCTATCATATAGACCTCAGGAGCCAGGCCTTTGAAGCTCTCCGCGACCTTTTCCCTAGCACTCAAGCCCACAGCTAAAACGACCGTATCTGCACTTATTTTATGCTTATTCCAGCTCTTATCTATACATAACACTCCTTTCTCGGTGATTTCCTCCAAATGCATTCCTGTGAGTACTTCAACACCAGCCTCAGAGAGCTTCTCACTCAAAGCTACTCTAGTTATGTAATCAACATCAGGGAGTATCATATCAAGCATCTCAATAAGCTTCACCTTCTTCCCTAGGACTGAAGCAATGTACAGAGCAGTCTCACAACCTACTAGACCTCCACCAACCACTACTGCGTTCTGACCAACGGGTTTCTTACCTAATATGACATCGCTAGGTGTGAGCACGAAGGGCTTATCGACTCCAGGTAAGCTTGGCATAATGAAATCTGAACCTACTGCAATTATCAGTACATCCGGCTTGAGCTTACTCACCAGATCCTTCGTAGCCTCGGTCTTCAACTCTACTTTGACACCCGCCTTTTCAACTTGCTTTACTAACCAGTTTAACAACTGCTTTAAGTCGTCCTTAAACGGAGGAGTCGAAGCTTCTATTAGGTGCCCACCTAACTTGTCCTCCCTCTCTACTAGAGTAACCTCATGCCCTCTCAGAGCTGCAACTCTTGCCGCTTCCAAACCAGCCACTCCTCCTCCAATCACTAGGACCCTCTTCTTGGTGCTAGCTGGTTTTATCACGAACTCGGATTCCCTGCCTACAGCGGGGTTAACTTCGCATCTTATGGTCTTACCCTCGAAGAACCTTGAGATACAGCCTTCCTCACCTCTTATGCATAGTCTTATATCCTCCACTCTTCCTTCCATTACCTTCTTAGGTAGCTCTGGATCCGCTATCAATGCCCTCCCGAATACTATGAGATCAGCTTTCCCTTCCTTGAGTACCTTCTCCGCAAGCTCTACATTAAAAGCCCCGACCCCGAGCACAGGTATATTGACTGCTTTCTTTATCGCCTCTATATTGCTTAGGTAGTACGCTCTTGGGTAATATATGGTTGGGCTATTATGCTGTAGTGATTCATACATCCCTCCAGATACGTGGATGTAATCTAGACCTGCTTGCTCTAGTATTTTAGCGATCTTAGTGGTTTCTTCTATCTTGAGACCTCCTGGAATGTACTCATCAGCGGATATCCTACAGCCAACGATGAAATCCTTCCCAACCTTAGCTCTTATCTTATTAATGATCTCAACTGCGAACTGAGCTCTGTTTTCAAGAGATCCTCCGTACTTATCAGTCCTCCTGTTAGTGTAAGGCGAGAGGAACTGGCATACTAAGTACCCATGTGCCCCGTGGATCTCAACACCATCAAATCCAGCTTGCTTCGCTCTCCTCGCTGCTTCAGCGAAATCATCCTCTATCTGTTCAATCTCCTCAATAGTCAATTCTCGTGGCATCACACCCATGAGCTTGCATGGGATCGCTGAAGGAGCTACCGGTTGCTTTCCATTTATATTTGAAGGGGCTGTCTGCCTTCCTGCATGGCATATCTGAAGTAGAATCGCAGTTCCATACAACTTAACGGCTTCAGCTAGTTCAGCGAGACCTGTTATCTTATGATCAGATTCTACTCCTAGTTGTGATATAGCTGCTCTGCTCTCCCTGTTATCTGTGTAACTATATTCTACTATGATAGTTCCAGCTCCTCCCTTCGCTCTCGCTGCGTAGTAGTCTATCATCTTTTGAGTTACCGATCCGTCAGCTGAAGCTAGACGGGTGCACATAGGTGCCATTACGATCCTGTTCTTCAGAGTCTTCGTTCCCACAACAACTGGCTCTAAGAGTTTCCACTGGTTCATAGTAACACCCTAGCTCTCTGAAAGGGCTTTGATTATCTCCTGGCAGAACTCAGGA
>JAVQRZ010000116.1:0-8918 GCA_033582115.1 Candidatus Korarchaeum sp.
TCTCCACGAATTCAATACTTTCGAGTAGATCCCTGCTGACACCCAGGAGCTCACCTATCACATGGTACTCGAAAGCCCTCACCATTTTTACCCTCACCTCCGCCTCCCTATACTGAAAATACCGACTAGTTTATTTAAAAAGATTACGAACTCGCATCAGGTAGCTTTAATCACGTAGAAAAGCTCTCATAATCCTTAATTTCTCTGACAAAATGGTAAGCAAGGTGTCTCCTTAAAGCTGAACACCAATTAAAATCACGAATCGGAGGAAATAGGAATTCACGGATTTTATATTAACCAGAGACCATAATTTAAGTACTATCGATTACAATCATACACCAGAGATCCGAATTTTCAAAGATAATGGGGTAAAATTGCTCACAAATAACTGAAGGTGAATGTCCCCCCCATACGGGGGGAGGGGGGTTATTAAAACCCCGATCAACAGATCATATTCTATGTGGATCTTAATTCATTAAGAGATTTTGCCAGATAATAGGATCTATCAGAAGAATCCTTCTAAGCTACCACTAAGGCTATATTCTTGCCCTAAGACGTTCCTCAACATCCTACTGAGAGTCTCACTCTTCATGTTGATCTCAGGCTCCTCGTCTATTAAACTCCTCTTCTTGGATAACCACTCGTTCAATATAGCTCTGATGCAATGGAACATCACTCTCTTCCACCCTGCGGTATCATCAAGATCTAGTTCGGGTTCCACAGGAATCCTACCGAGCTCGTTATAATACTCCTTACTCAAACCCTCTCCAGAAGAACTCCTCTCGAAAGAGTAGAAGATCCAACCTAGTGAGACAGATTGAGATACCTCCGCGTCTTTTCCCGAGAGATTGAATTCATCTCTCCTGAGGGAGACGAATTCATCGACTCTAACTAACTGATGTATCTCATCGTAAAGGGCTTGGGCTTCGTTCTCAATGATCCTAATCGCTTCAAACCCTACTGAGAACTGCTTCCTGAACTCCTCAACGGACCAACTTCCCAGCAGTATATTAATATTCCCCGATACGCTCACACCCTCATCCTTCAAGTAACTTAAGATCGACTCTAGTACTAACTGTATCTCCTCTCCAGATCTCTCGCCTATCACTGAAGACTCCGCTTGGTATTGCAGGATCTCAGTGAAGTCAGCACCCTGCCAGATCCCGATTTCCCTAATCCTAGAGAGAACTCTCCTCACGACGGCTGCAGAGGAGAGAGGATCTAAGAGCAGGGACGGGTTCTGAGAGAAAGCCGAAGCTACAGTACCACCGGCTACTCTCCCGAGAGTCCATACGGAGTCTAGTATCCTCCAGCTATCCCCATCCTTCATAAGTATCATTGGATTCAATCTACCAGCTCTACCTGTATCAGGAGACGGTCGAAAATCTATCAAGAGCCCGCTCTTTACCTGATTACCATCTATGTTAAGGTCCCTCAACAGTAGGAGTGAAAGACCGCCTCTCATATCTATCATCCAAGGTGAGTCTTCCTTTACAGCTCTTGAGATGTAATCAGCGTACTGATCTCTCCTAAACCTGTGTAACATTTAGCTTAAGACACCTCCCTTACACCTAATATCACCTGTAAGGAGTATATAACTTCGTTCCTCACCCTATGCCGCTACGCTAAACCTCAAGCTTATATCTACGGTAGGAGCTAATTAAACGGGGAATGAAATAGCCATCCCAGACTGATGGGGACGGATGATTCACCCAGGGGTAATTGACCCCCTATTTTCAGCTCTTTTTCCCAAGCTACTCTCCTGAGGCGATAATCCTAGAGTATCATAAGCTAAATATATTCAACCTCTTAGAGGAGGATATCAAAAATCGATTTGAGGGAAAGCTTAAATGATCAGAATGACTTCATAACCTGCAGCATATCGTCTGTCATCTTATCCGCCTGCTCCATCGTGACCACCAGTGGTGGTTGAATCCTCACTACATTACCGAATATACCTCCAGTCCCTATTATGTAACCTCTCTTGAACATCTCCTCCCTTAACCTCTTCGTCGCATCAGGATCGGGCTTCTTCCCATTCTTAACTATCTCCACCCCGATGAACAGACCTCTCCCCCTCACCTCGCCTACTATCTTAGGAGCAGCATCTCTTAACTTATTCATTATGAAGTTTCCAACCTTGAGGGCGTTCTCATGAAGTCTATCCTCTAGTAACACTTCTATACCTGCTAAACCCGCTGCGCAAGCCACAGGATTTCCGGAGAATGTGACGTTATGATCTCCTGGTTCCCAAGCCCTATCAACCTCCTCGGTAGCCATTATCCCTCCTAGTGGGAGCCCAGCACCTAGAGCTTTAGCCATAGTCATTATATCAGCCCTTACGTTTTCCCACTCATGCCCGAATATCTTCCCAGTTCTTCCGAAACCACTTTGGACCTCATCTACGATAAGCAGGACATCGTTTTCCCTGCATATCTTCTCGAGTTCCTTTAACCAGCCATCCGGAGGGACGATTATTCCTCCTTCACCGATAACAGGTTCTATTATCACCGCTGCTGTGTTCTCGGGGCCTAAGCGATACCTGATGTACTCATCAACCTTCTCCAGCGTGTAGCTCTTGCATGTTTCAACGTCCCCGGGGAACCTGTAACAGTAAGGCGTGGGTAAGTGAACCACTCCGGGGTAGCTAGCGAAGTGCCCCATTAACTTCTTGTACTTATGCGATGCAGTTAATGTGAGCGTTAGACCACCTCTTCCATGGAAGGCGCAATCAAAAGTTATTACGTAAGCACCTGTCCCTCTCTTAACTTTCACAGAGTACTTCTTAGCGAGCTTGATGGCACTTTCCACAGCTTCGGTCCCGCTGTTAGCGTAATAAGTCCTCTTTAAATCCCCTGGAGCTATCTCGGCTAACTTCTTAGCTAGTAGGACAGCAGGGACATTATAATAGAGCATCGAAACATGAGCGAGCTTCTCCATCTGTTCTCGTACAGCCTTGACTATCTTGGGATGGGAGTGCCCGTAATTTATCACTCCTATTCCTGCGAGGAAATCTAAGTACTTCCTGCCCTCGACGTCCCACATCTCAATTCCTTTCGCTCTCTCAAAAATCACGGGATAGGTTATCGGGTAGGATGACTGAAGGAAACGCTTGGCATCCTCCACACTGAGCAAGCGAACCCTCCAGGGGCCATCGAGCTTAATTTAAAAACTTATGGATTGCAACTGTACCATGTTTAGAGAATTCTTTTATTTTATCTTATTATCCCAAGGTATAGTTTGGAAAGTTGAGGATTATTTAATAGATCCTGAGGATCTCCCTCGAATCTGATCTCACCGCTGACGAGGAGATAAGCTCTATCTCCTATCTCTAAGGCCTTTTTAGCGTTCTGCTCCACCATGATCACCGTTTGTCCCAATGAGTCCCTCAGCTCGACCACCTTGCTGAGGACTTGGTTGACCAACATTGGCGCAAGGTCAGTGGTCATCTCATCCAGAAGTAAGACCTTCGGCTTCCTCATGAGGGCTATTCCTATTGCTAACATCCTCCTCTCTCCACCGCTCAGCGTCCCCGCTTTCCTTGGGAGGAGTTCCCCCAACTTAGGGAACAGCTCGATCACCTCATAGACCCTCTCCTCCACCTCATCGGGGCCCACCAGGTGTCCAGCCATCCTCAGGTTCTCCTCGACGGTCAAGCCAGCTGCTATGTTTCCGTATTGAGGTAAGTAGGCTAGGCCCATCCTGGCTCTCTTATATGTAGGAAGTTTCGTTATGTCGCGCCCATCGAACCTGACGGTCCCTGAGTAGACCGTAGTCATTCCCATCACGCTGTTCAGGAGCGTCGTCTTACCAGCGCCGTTGGGTCCTACTATCACCGTGATTTCACCGGCTTTAGCGTAAAAATTAACGCAAAACAGTATCCTGAGCTTTCCATAGCCTGAATAAAGGTTCTCAACCTCGACCAACTTGTCAGTCATCGAGATCACCCCAAGTATACCTCTATCACCCTGGGATCGTTCGAGACCTCCTCGGGTGAGCCTCGCGATATGACGGTCCCCCTGTCCATAACGTAGACGTAGTCGGCGAAGGGAAGGGCGATGTCTATCCTGTGCTCTATCAGGAGAAAGGTAATGTCCAGGTCCCTTCTCAGGCCGCTGAGATAGCCCAGTATCTCATTCGCGTACGATGGATCGACACCTCCTATCGGCTCGTCGAGCGCGATCAACTTGGCTCCGGACGCCAGGGCTCTCGCTACCTCCAGCATCTTCAACTGTCCTCCCCCGAGTTTGAACGCTTCCCTGTCCCAGAGGTCATCCAGACCCACTCTCTTGAGTATGCTGAAAGCCTTCCGTATGTTCTCTTCCTCTTCCCTGATCCAGATGGGTCTTATGGGAGACTTCATCGGGTTCTCACCTTTGTTTCTCATGCTAACAAGCACGTTCTCGAGGACGCTGAGCTTAAGGAAAGGAGATGGTATCTGGAAGGTTCTAATGAACCCTACCCTGTATATCTTGTGAGGGGGCCAGCCCGTTATCTCCCTACCGTCGAAGAAGACCCTGCCCTCATCCGGCTTCAGTATCCCCGAGCAAACGTTGATTAAAGTAGTCTTTCCGGAGCCATTGGGTCCCATTATCATCGTAATGCTTCTCCTATTAACCTCTATTGAGACTCCATTAACGGCGTATAGCCCACCAAACTTCTTCGTCAGTTTCTCAGTCGCGAATATCACGCTGGATTCCCCTGTTACCATCCGGAACCACCTAACTAAGGACTGCGAGACCCAGGAGAGGAACTCAATTTAATGATAGTGTATCGAGACCCTCGCGGGAAGTCTCACGGAAACGGGTCTGTGGTGATCTCCCAGGAGATGAGCAATCCCTGAAAAGGTTTCTTTTAAAAAATTGGGGATAAAAGCTAAAAATTACCCCCTTCCTAAGAGTCTCATGAAATCATCTGACCATGTTATGGTCCCCTTCTCGTAAGAGTAACTCGCGGCAACCTTCCACTCGTACTTGCCGTCTGATGGGACTACCATCCAGAACATGTAGTCCGAGAAAGCCCTATCTCCATTTTCATTCAGCTTGAACGTACCAGTGGCCCCGTGCCATTTCTGGGTCAGTGAGGGCAGCACTTTGGCTACAGCGACGGGGTCATAGCTATCCACGATCTCCAGGGCAATAGCTATCTGCCAGAGGGCATCGTAAGCGGCGTAAGCGTAGCTCTCAGGGAGTCTCCCGAGTTGTCTCTTGACCTCGGAGGCGATCCTCTCCTGAAGCGGGGAGAGCGTACCGAACATGGGGCTTATGAACTTGGTCTCATAGGAGAACTTAGCGACGTTCTCGTTGGTCTGAATGTCACCCAGGAGGGCGGTACCGTCCGAGCCGATCCACTTAACCTTTCTCAGGATCTCGTACTGTGAGGCTGCTGCTGCGAACTGAACGTACTCTCCGAAGCCCGCATAGAAAACTCCAACCCTATCCTGCCCGTACTCTTTTACTAAATCCCCTACGATGCTCGCCAACTGTGACACTATCGCCGTGAACTCCTTGGCCTCGGGGTCGTACCTTATTCCTTTCCCATTACTCTTTCCTAATACCTCTCCCTTCTCACCGCTACTCCGCAGTAACTCAGCAAAGGCTTTCTCGTAAGAATCGACGAGTCCATCCCCCCAGGCTTCTCCCCTCCAAACAGCGACGACGTACCTCATCCCGAGATCGAACGTGGCCTTAGCTGAGGCAGCGCCCTGGAACTCGTCCGGAGGACAGAACCTGTAGATCATGTCACCCGCTATGGCGAGCGCGGGTGAGGTCGAACTCTGAGATATCACGAGTAGCTTATTGGCGTCAACGTATCCCTTGATTTCCTTAACTTCGGAGCTCGCCATAGGTCCTATGAACATCTTAACTCCTCTAGCATGAAGAGCCTGGACCTTATCCAGAGTTTGCTTGGGATCCAGGGCTGTATCCTCGAAGATCACCTTTACCCTCCATTCGGCTCCTACTTGCTCCAGCCAGGTATTCACGTCCTTCTCCGCGAGCTTCAACACGACCATATCATTCTCGGCGAAGGAGCCCAGAGGTCCCGTGAGGGGTAAAAGAGCTCCGACGTAGATCTCCCCCTTCAGTCCGGCCGCTTCGGCGGGAGCGGGGGGTGTGACAGTTTTGGTGACTGTGGTGGTGACTGTTGTAGCACCTCCGTCTCCTCTGAGCATGTATCCCAAACCTGTTCCGATCAGAAGGGCGACCAAGATCATAACATAAACTAGCTTGGTGCTCATGGACCTCACCGCTTCGATAGGTAGGCTTTGGCAACTCCAGGATTTTAATCGTTTCGTGTGATGGGAATCCCACTGAGAGGTCTACCGAGCCGGGTTATTTGGCCCTCTGATGTCCAGTCAACGGTCGCTGAACTCAAAGCTTTAAAAAGGGATACCTCTACATCCCCTTCCGAAGTCATTCATCGGTCCCAATCAGCCTAA
Organism: Candidatus Korarchaeum sp.; assembly: GCA_033582115.1. Taxonomy (GTDB): domain Archaea; phylum Korarchaeota; class Korarchaeia; order Korarchaeales; family Korarchaeaceae; genus Korarchaeum. The sequence continues at coordinate 6,440 of JAVQRZ010000116.1, forward strand.
GTGGAGAGATGATAACAGGGGGTGCATAATTTGCTGGAGGTCTTGTTGACTGCAGTCAGCTACTCCGCCGCGATATCTCTGGCTGCCGCCGGAATAACCCTTATATACATGACTACAGGCACCTTTAACTTTTCTCATGCCTCCATGACAGCTTTTGGATTCTATACTGTCTTTATATTCAGCGAGATATTGTTCAGAGATCTGGATTACCCGCCGTACGTCTTCTTCCCGATGGCGGCCTTAATCTCGGGGATTTTGGGAGTGACAGCGTATCTCTCGGTCAACAGGCGTCTCCTGAGAAGAAAAGCAGATATGGTGACTTTGATGATGTCTACTCTAGGAGTAGATTTCGTTTACTTAGCTTTACTAAATATAATAGCTGATTATCTGACCCAGAAGTACAAGATAAATGCTAGGCTGATTGTACTATCCACAGAAGACCTGGTCCTAGTTCAGTCGGGTGACTTAGTGCTGAGGGGCATCCCGGTGCTATCGATACTTATCATCGCATCGACTGCAGTCTTCCTCAAGTACGTCATGAGTAGGACCAGGTTCGGTGTCGCGATGAGGGTCACCATAGAGAATCCCTCCTTAGCCGAGATAGTCGGGATAAACCCTGAGGTGGTATACCTGGCGGCCTGGTTCCTTGGAGGAGCTTTCGCAGGGCTGGCCGGAGCGATACTCTCTATGGTGGTCACCGGAACGCCGGCTTTGGGGAGCCTGTTGATAGTCGCAGAATTCGCGGGAGCCATAGTGGGAGGCGTCCACTCGCTGTTCGGTAGCCTGGCTGGAGGCTATCTGATAGGACTGAGTGAGTACATATTGATAACTCTACTGGCCACGTACGTCTCCAGGAGCCTCGTCGTCTATCAACCGCTCATACCGTTGCTTGTAATGTCAGTCTTCCTGCTGGTTTACCCGGAGGGCATTGGTGGCCTAAACCTGGGTAGAGCGATCGAAAGATTAGGAAAATTAAGGAGGTGATGTCCCTGGAGAACTTAATTAATTTGATATATGATCCTCTTATTCTGAGCATAGTTGTCAACTTCAGCGTCTTCCTGATAGTGACTCTCAGCCTTAACTTGGAGGTCGGCATAGCGGGGATCCCTCAGTTCGGCAGAGTCCTCGCCGTACTGGCGGGTGCTATAGGGGCTGGTTCCATTGCCGGGAGATTGATGGCTCTCTACTACGGGCTTCCATGGGGTCACGAGTACACAGACATACTCACGAACCTGAAGGTGGTCGAGGAGATGAACGAGAGATTGAGCTCAAGTCCTCTCGAGTCCGTTCTGATGCTGCTGCTATCCCTGGTCATAGCGGCGTTGATAGGGGGAGCGATAGGTTACGTGGCCTCATATCCCGCGATAAGGCTTCGTGAGGCCTACCTGGGAATCACTTTACTAGCGTTCGGTGAGGCGCTTCAGACGGTGGCCAAATACTACGATCCGATCTCGGGAGGAACAGCAGGTATAATGGTCCCGGACGTGTTTAGGTTCGTAGGAGCGGGTCAGGCCAGGTTCCTCTTCAGCTCCATGGTTATATTGGTCATAGCGCTCCTAATCTTCGTTTACCTTCAATTTATAGTCAGATCCCCGTTTGGGAGATCTCTTAAAGCCATGAGGGACATGGAAATGGCTGCTAGAGCTTTCGGAAAGGATATTGTGAAGCTAAGAGCGCAGACTCTGATAACAGGGGGTTCGATCGCCGCCATAGGGGGAGCCTTGTGGACTCTGTATACCATGAGCCTGAAGGCTTACACCTACACCAGGGTGACCTGGACGTTCTGGCCCTGGGCCTTCATGATGCTGGGCGGTACCGGGAATAACAAGGGCATAGTGATCGGGACTTTCGCATTCTCAACCATAAGGAGCCTCATATTTGCGTACAAGACGACTTTAGAGCTAATAATACCAATAAATCCCAACTGGCTGGAGTACATCCTGATAGGACTCGCCATAGTTCTAATAGCTATGTTCAGGCCTCAGGGTATACTGCCAGAGAGACCAGAGCTGCCCATGTCCAAGGAGAGGGTGGAGTCCCTCAGGACCTCTCAATGAACGAGCCTGTGAGCCAAATTTTTAATTTCTATGAAGCCCTCTGACATATTATTAGAAAGTTTATCAAAAAATAAGGAAAAATTTTTGTCTTAGGGCCAGAGCCCCCTCAGCTCTATCGCCCTGACCACTCTCTTGACTGCTAGGGCGAGGGCAGCGGTCCTCATATCGACCTTGAGCTCTCTGTGCATCTCGTAAACATCCCTGAATGCCTTCGTCATCTTGGCCCTTAGCTTCATTCTCACGGTGTCGATATCCCACCACTCCCTAGTCCTAGCTTGCACCCATTCGAAGTAGCTCACTGTGACACCGCCGGCGTTAGCTAGGATGTCCGGGGCTACAACGATGCCCCTTTCGTAAAGTATGGCATCAGCTTCAGGTGTAGTTGGTCCGTTTGCAGCCTCTACTACGAGTTTAGCCTTTAT
>JAVQRZ010000117.1:0-3386 GCA_033582115.1 Candidatus Korarchaeum sp.
CAAGCTTATATGTGTTACCAAGTGTCCTCTGAACTCCGAGCTCTATAAATACTGGAAGTTCAACAATCTCGGTCTAGCTCGATGAGACCACCACTAAACCCTCAGATCCTCTCCGAGGGAAATCTAATAATCTAGAAGGCCTTCCTCAGCTTGACTATCAGCTTAGCTTTCTCCCCCTGTCGTGGAGGGAGTTAGTGTTCTTCCTCCCCTAAGTATTTCAAGATGGTGACCGCCCTGCGTACTTACTCATACCTCCTGCTACCCTAAGCTATAGGGTGAATATGAAGGCCCTAAACGGAGCTCTTATCTAAGGGAGCGTAGTTAGGCACATCGATCACTTGAACGTCTAACCTGAGGTTCAGATCCCCTCACTGAAGCTGGAGACAATGAAGCTCTTGAAGAGTGCCTTGAGGGGGGCAAGTTAATATTCCCCTTCCCGAGATGTCCACTATGAGGACGTTCCTACTGACCTTCCTCCTCACTCACGCTCGAAGCTGTGAGCTCTAGTGTACCTAACCTTACCTTCTCCCTACTCCTGGTGAAAGGACAGCTTCAAGAAGCCTACTGATCATAATGAGAACAGCTATAGGGAGGAGGAAGAGGGAGCTATGGAAGAGAGGAGGTGCTAATGCACTGTTAAGTCTTGGAGACCTATCCTCAAGAGGGTCCCCAGAGTATTAAACGAGATCACTTCAGCGGGGGAGTTGTGAAAGTACCATAGCTCACTAGCAAAGCTTATTAGTCATGACCACTAATATAACATCGAGCCGGGTTGGCCGAGCGGCGTAGGCAGCGGGCTGCAGACCCGTGGACGGGGGTTCGAATCCCCCACCCGGCTTCCCTAATGCTAATTGGTCTACTTCCTCTCGAACTTTCCCTTTCTAACCCCAGCCCTCCTCCTAGCCCCTTCCGTTGCTTTGAATAGTTCCTCGAGCAGCTTCTCCTCGATAGGATCAGGCTCCACGTTCCTCCTAGGGGCCATCCTCCTGTAGGTCCTTATAACGGAATCTAGCTCTATCTCGACGGGATCCCAGCCTAAGCTCTTACCGTATATCGTGAAAGGAGTTACTTCCTCAGCTATCAATCCGTGGACATGAGATGCAGTCCCTATTATGGTACCAGCGTAAGTCAAAGTGCCTATAGATAGCTTAGCATGGTCTCCTACGTAAGCCCCCACTTTGCTCAAGCCTGTGGACTGACCCCTGACCTTGACCTCTCCGTACGTGTTCTTCAGGTTAGAGGTAACTGAGCCAGCCCCTACGTTAACCCACCTTCCGAAGTAGCTGTGTCCTACGAAACCGAAGTGTATCTTGTTCGAGAAGTCCGAGATGACGCTAGTGGAGACCTCTCCCCCAACTCTAGCTTGCGTCCCTAGGTAGCTACCAGCTATCCTACTGCCTGACATCACCTGAGCCCCCTCGCCTATGTAAAGAGGCCCCTTCAGGTGAGAGTAAGGCTCTAGCACGACACCTCTCTCAATTACAACAGGACCCTCCCTCACGTCTATCGTTACGGGCCCTAGAGCTTCTACTCCATCCTTGACTACTACTGTGTGCTTCCCAACTACGGTGAGCCCTCCTACTGATATCTCGCTTCCTCTGTAGATCTCAGCCAGGTCCTTAGTCATTAGTTCTACTAAGGAGAGGGGAACTAACTCCCAGAGGCTCTTGATGAGCTTGAAATCGCACGGCTTAGCCCTCCCTATTGCTAGACCTCTAGTAGCAGCTTCTAGCTGATCCTCGCTTAACTCTCTTATCTTAGCAGCTAAGAGCCCGCTCCCACAAACTAAGGACTCGCCGTAATCTAGCTTCATAGCCTCGCTTAAGGCCTCGACTTGCATTACCCTAGAGTTCAGGAGTAGGGCTGGAGAGCCTAGCTCAGGGACTCTCTCCCTAGGCACCCTTTCCTTCAGGAGACCTCTCACAGCCCACTTGACGCTCAACCCGTACAGGACTTCGAACCTCAGGTACTGCTTAGCCCCTCCTACTACTAGTTCCTGCATAGACACTAAATCAGTCAATGGGCTCAGCTCCTGAACTTGAGCGTCCTCAAACAACACTACCTGCACGCTTCAACTTAGAGGTCATAGCTTTTAAATGAGGTATTTAAGTGAGGAGGGGAGAAAAGTGTCGCTAGCCTACGAGAGGTATGAGTTCAAGAAGCTGCTAAAAGAGCTTAAGGAGAAGGTCGGTAGGGGTACTGAGCTGATATCCCTCTACATACCCCCCGGCAGGAACGTTTACGACGTGGTGAAGTACCTTAGGGATGAGTACGATCAAGCTGGGAACATAAAGGATAAGCTCACTAGAAAGAACGTCCAGAGCGCTATAGAGAGCATAATACAGAGGTTAAGACTCTACAAGGAAGTACCAAGCAATGGTCTCGTTATATTCTGTGGAGCAGTCCCTCAAGGGAAGGACAGAGGGACGGAGAAGATAGAGGTATATGTGATAGAGCCCCCTGAACCAGTTAGGTCCTTCCAGTACGTATGCGACCACGAGTTCTACCTCGAGCCCCTTGAGGAGATGGCTAGGGAGAAGAAAGCTTATGGACTGATAGTTATGGACAGAGGAGGCGGCTTGATAGCTACTCTGAAGGGCTCTAACTATGAGATAATCGACTGGGTGAGCTCGGACATACCTCCTAAGCACAGCGCTGGAGGTCAGAGCCAGAGGAGGTTCGAGAGGATAAGGGAGGAAAGGGTCCACGACTTCTTCAAGAGGTTAGGCATGAGGGCAAATGAGGCTTTCCTCCCGATACTGAACGAACTAGAGGGCATAGTAATAGGGGGTCCTGGGGATGCTAGAGAGAGGTTCGAGGAGGGGAGCTACTTGGACTACAGGCTTAAGGAGAAAGTTATAGCGAACCTTCCTCTATCATACACGGAGGAACAAGGGCTCAGAGAGCTCATAATAAAGGCTGAGGACTTACTCAAGGAGTCATCTCTCTATAAGGAAAGGGTTCTAGTTGAGGAGGTCTTCAGCTTACTCACTAGAAGCCCCAACAGGGTAGCTTATGGGTTTAGCGAGGTAGAGAGGGCTATAGAGTCAGGAGCGGCTGAAAGGGTGCTGATAATGGAGGACCTACCGTTCATGAAGGTCAAGCTTAGATGCGAGGTGTGTGGCTACGAGGAGGGGAGGATAATGAGGAAGGGGGAGAGCGTGAGCTCTTGGGAGTGCTCTAATTGCAGGGCTACTAGTTACAGTTTGGAGGAAGTCGATTTAATAGAGCACTTAGGCGAGATGGCTAAGCTCTCAGGGGCTGAGGTCTACGTGATAAGCGGAAGCAGTGAGTGGGGTATGCAGCTCAGGGCTTTAGGTGGGGTAGTCGCTGTGCTGAGGTATGAACTCAGGAGTTGATTTTTAAATCTCCTAACCATATGAGCA
>JAVQRZ010000118.1:0-6804 GCA_033582115.1 Candidatus Korarchaeum sp.
TTGAGGTCCTTCCTGACTACTACCACCTGCTTGTACCTCATGAGACCACCCTAGCTATCAGTTCCTCGTACTCCTCAGCTACGATCCTCCAACTCCTTCTCAGGGCTTTTTCCCTGCCCCTTCTCCCCATATCCCTCCTGAGGGAATCATCCATCAGGAGCTGAACTACCCTCTCAGCCATGGCCACCTCGTCCCTAGGGAGCAGGAAGCCGTCCACACCATCTATGACTGTGTCCCTCAGCCCACCGGTATCGCTAGCTACCACTGGAGTGCCTGCAGCTAGGGACTCCAGAGCTGTGAGCCCATAACCCTCGTACCTAGCTGGATGGAGCAATAGATCCGCTGCCCCGTAGTACTTAGCTGTCTCCTCGTAGCATTTCCTTCCGAGTAGTAGCACCTTATCACTCACTCCTAACTTGCTTGAGAGTTCCCTCAGGACTCCTTCCTCAGGTCCGCTCCCTATTATCAAGAAGGTAGCGTTCACCCTCTCGTTCACGAGCTTAGCTACTCTGGGCACCATATCGAAACCCTTAGAGTAAGTCAGAGATCCTACTGAGAGCACTACGCTTCCCTCTACCCCTAGCTCCCTCTTGAGTTCCTCCTTCGGCGGGAGGGAGGAGAATAGATCGCTATCAATCCCACCAGGTATGATAGAATCTGCCCTCAATCCTATCCTCCTCAGCTCCTCCTCAACCCAGCTGCTAACTGCAACTATAGCTGAAGCCCTAGAGGCAGCTACCTTACTCAGCTTCGGGAGCTTCAGGTCGCTACCGTGGAAGACGATGATGTACCTCACTCCAAGCATGCTAGATATGAACCCAGCTAAGCCAGAGGTAGCTGCGTAGTGGCAGATAGCTAAGTCAGGCCTCTCTCTGCTCAAGGTCATTGAGGAGCCTAATACGAAGCTAAAACCCCTTAACCCTTTCAAGCTGAGGTTAGGGATCTCGAGAACCCTCTCTCCCCACTTGCTTCTCGAACCCTTGTAGCTGACCACAGTGACCTCCTCTCCTATCGATGCTAGCTCCTTAGCTAAGTAGGTCATGTACACTTGGATCCCACCTACAGCCGGATGATAGGGGCCCACTAACGCTAGCCTCATCCTCAATTAGTGATACGTTCCGCTTTTAATCGGAGCACTCGAGTATTAAGTGACCTCAGATGGGGGTCAAGATAGGTGAGCTCATAGAGAGGAGGGTCGAGCTCAAGCTCTCAGATCTATCCGGGAGGAGGATAGCTTTAGATGCTTTCAACGCTATTTACCAGTTCCTAGCTAAGGTGAGACAGCCGGACGGAACGCCCCTGATGACCAGTAGGGGTGAGATAACGAGTGTCCACTCCGGCATGTTCTACAGGACCGCTAACTTACTCAAGGAGGGTATAGTGCCTATCTATGTCTTCGACGGTGAGAAGCCTGTCTTCAAGTCTAGAGCCATAGAGGAGAGGGTGAGGGCTAGAGAGGAAGCTGAAGTCAAGTGGAAGGAAGCTCTTGAGGCAGGGGATATTGAGGAAGCTAGGAAGTACGCTCAAGCAGCTCTGAATGTATCTGAGGATATGATAGAGGACTGCAAGATGATACTGAAGTTGATGGGTCTCCCTGTAGTGCAGGCACCGAGCGAAGGCGAGGCTCAAGCAGCTTACATGACTTCAAAAGGCGATGTCTGGGCTGCAGCCTCTCAGGATTACGACTCCCTGCTCTTCGGCGCTCCTAGGCTCGTTAGAAACCTAACGATAACGGGAAAGAGGAAGCTCCCGGGGAAAGATGTTTACGTTGACGTGAACCCTGAGTTGATAGAACTTGAGGAGGTGCTGAGGAGCAATGAGATAAACAGGGAGCAACTCATAATGGTGGGGATATTGGTGGGCACGGATTACAACCTAGGGGGGGTTAAGGGTATAGGAGTTAAGAGGGCTCTCGAGCTCGTGAGAAAGTATAAGAAGCCTGAGGATCTGTTCTCTAAGGTCCCTTGGGATTTCGATTTTGACCCTATATCTATTTACGAGTTCTTCCTGAACCCGCCTACAAGCGATGATTATGAGATTGTCCTCAGCAGACCGAGGAGCGATGAGCTACTCAAGTTCATGGTTGAAGAACATGAGTTCTCAGAGGAAAGGGTCAAGAAGGTCATATTGGAAATAGAGGAAGTCTACAGGATGCTCGCAGGTGGCGGTCTGGAGTCCTGGTTCTAACTACTCCTCATCAGGTGTCACGTATTTCCTCTCAGCTGCTAACTCTATCAGGAGGCCTCCCTTCTTCCCACTACTAGATGCTATTATCTTTCCCATCACTTCAAGCTTCAGAAGGGCTTTCTCGACATCAGAGAGCGAGATGTCCTGCACTTTAGATGAGAGGATCTCATATAGTTCCTGATCGTCTATCTGAGTCCTTTCCTTCAATATCTCGTATATCAAGTGGGTTAGCGGGAGGTTCTTCGGCAATCAGCCCACCCTACTTACCATGTCAAGCTCGATGCTGCTCACTCCTTCTATTCCCTCCAGTAAGTTAGATATCTCGTCGGTCACCCCGTCCTCCTCAGGAGCTGTCACCCTAACGATAACAGCTACTATTCCGAAACCTATCGGGTTCACCTCGTAACCCTCGAGCTTGAATCCCTTTGCTTTGAGCTCAATCCTCATTCTCTCCAAGACCTCAGCTTCCCCTAGCGTTCCGTCGAGAAGTACCCTGTATACCGCTAGTATCCTAGCCATCAAGATCACCTCACGGGCCTACGAAACCGCAGCTAGGACACGTGTACTCATTTGACTGTTTCCTGCAGACGCCGCACCTTATTATCACTGATTCACCGCAGTTCGGGCACTTGAAAGCGACTAATCCCCTCTCGTAAGTGACCTTCTTGCCGCAGGAAGTACAGAATATCTCTCGGTCTAGCGGCAGCAGAGTGAACACCAACCTTTCCTTAGACAAGACATCACCTACCTGAACTGTATCAGGCTAATTTAAAGGTTACCGAATCTTGAGCGGATCATCTGATCTCTTCTCTCCTCCTATCATTTACCTTTTTTGGATAAAAGTTCAGGGATGAGCCCCTGAAAGTTATCAATAAGAGGGATAACCTCCTGATCTGTGAATGAGTTTCGCATGGTAGTGGATATGGTTTAATACCAAGTTGCTGATCTCAGAACCATCGTTCATTGACTGCTCTCGAGTGCGCTCCTCTATATGGGTTACAGGAATAGTAAGGACCCAAGCAGATACACCCTCTCCTTCTTGACTACCTCGTTGAGTACCCTATTTATGATCCTATCCGTATGAACCCGTCCCTATAGAAAACTTGATCTTACATAATCTATCGGGTCATCCATCAAATCTACTACTTTCTCGTAGATATCGGTTGTTTGTCACTTAGAAACATCCCATTATCACTAAGAATCCCTGTGAACAGATTAGCATGAAGCTGTTTCTTCATGTGAGGAATAACTGGGGGAGAACCTTCCTGATGATATAGAGGCTATAAAGTTCGAGGATTAATTGAAAAAGAAATTATTGATAGTATCTCTAATGAGAAAACAATTTTTAAAAATCTTTAGCTCTATCACTCAACCTTATTATGTAGGTTTTCCCGTACTTCTCCCTGACTACTACCTTTCTATCCGAGAGCTCAGCTATCATCCTGCTTATCTTGGGCTTTGAGAAGCCCGTGAGTTCCGGAAGCTCCTCTTGGAACACCTCACCCCTCTCCCTTATGACCTCGACTAGCTTCCTCTCATCTAGCGTCAGGAAGTCCGCGAATCCCCTCACCTCCTCCCTCCTCCTCAACCTGACCACCAGTAAGGCAGTTAGTGAACCCAATGCGAAACCAATTAGGAGAGGTAATGGGCTAGACAGCTCCCTGATAGTTGATGCGACCCAGTAGTAGGGAGAGGTGCTAAGGGAACCGGGGCTCACGTTCAACTCTGAGATGAACTCAACGGAGTAACCACTGGACCTCAGCGAGTTCGCATCCTCAGAGCTCAAGCTGCTTCCTACTACCATCAAGGACCTAACTTCCTTCAGTTGATCCCTAAGTGAGTCATAGAAACCTTCCGGAGGTTTCCCTCCCTTTGTGTATATCACAGGAGCGCCTCTCTCCACAGCTACGCTGAGAGCTGCTAAGTAGTAGGAGGAGTTGAACCCATCTACGAGCACAAGTGACTTGCAGTCCCTCCAGTAGTTTATCACTAAGTAGAGGGAAGTGTCAAGCCTAGTAGCGCCTCCTACCCTCTTAACAGTTATACCCATCTTCTCCAGCTTCTCCTCGAACTCGTTGGGGACGGCATTAGGAGCTCCTACTATGAGTATCGAGATGTCCCTCTTGAAGCTAGATAGCCCTGCTATTAACCTTAGCACCTCATCCTCGTTAGCAGGAGTGAGTTGGACTATCCAAGACCCATGGGTCATCCCATATGACATAGCCACTATCCAATCCGTGTATATATCTCCCCTGACGACCACAGCATCGAAGGAAGGCTCACAGTCCACTTGAAGCGTTACTGAGGGAAGTAGGAGCAGGATAATCAGGAGGGAAGCGGGCCCGGCGGGACTTGAACCCGCGGCCTTCGGCTCCGCAGGCCGACGCTCTAATCCTTGCTGAGCTACGGGCCCGCTCAACATGAACCCTCCCAATTAATAAAGTGATCGCTCTCACTTCCTCACTAACTTCGATTTCTTCAACCTCAGGTTCGTGCTCCTGCACTTTCTACACTTATTAGCTGATATCGGATTCCTAGCCCCGCATTTCCTACATATCTTGAAGTTCATGAGGGCCTTAGCTGCGACGCTTCTCTTGAAGGGATCCTCTATAGGCATTCCCAATCCCCCACCTAGGAAACGTTAAAGGTAAATAAAGCTTCACTACTAGGTGTGGGGATGAACTCAGAACTTAAGGAAAGGGTGCTCAGGGAACTCGACAGAGAAGGGGTACTCCACATAAGGGAGATAATCAATAGGATTAATACTTCGATTTCGATCTTAAAGCAGGTGCTGAACGAGATGGTCGAGGAAGGCCTCTTAGAGAGGTTCTCTCATGGTGGTTACACATTCTACCGCATAACCGCCGAGGGGAAGAGCTACCTCACGAGGGAGGGATCAGGAGCTGTTGAAGAGACTGCTTCGGATAGCGAGCCTTCCGACGTTGAAGTATACTAACCCCCGGCTGGCTATGTTTTAAAAACCCAAAGCATGAAGCACAGTTAAATATTGTTTTAAATAAAAATATTAAGCTTAAAATTTCTTCCTCAAAGCTCTTTCCACGAGGGGGGCTATCTCGAAGGGCGTCTTAGCTACAGGCACTCCTGCTTCAGCGAAAGCCCTCTCCTTGCTCTCAACGGTTCCCTGACCAGCTGTTATTATAGCTCCCGCGTGACCCATCTTCTTGCCGGGAGGGGCCGTCCTACCTGCGACGTAAGCTACTACCGGCTTCGGGTACTTGCTCTCAGATATGTACTTAGCTGCTCTCTCCTCAGCGTCCCCTCCTATCTCACCTACTATCACCACAGCATCTGTCTCAGGATCCCCCCTAAAGAGCTCTAGGGTCTCTATGAAGTTGAGTCCTGTTATAGGGTCCCCTCCTATCCCTATCGTAGTGCTAGAGCCGTAGCCTGCTCCCTTCAAGGATACTGAGATCTCGTAAGTTAGGGTACCACTCCTAGAGACTATGCCTATATTGCCAGGAGAGAACGAATCCGCTGGCATTATCCCTATCTTTACCTTCCCCGGGGCTATTATCCCAGGGCAGTTGGGTCCTATCACTACAACACCCATGCTCTTAGCATAATTCACGAACTTCGCAGTATCGTGGACAGGTATGCCCTCTGTTATCACTACGATCAGAGGGATCCTGTTGTCAACAGCTTCTATAACAGCGTCCATCGCGAAAGGAGCTGGGACGAATATTATTGATGCATCTATAGGTCCCCTCTCCCTCGCAGCCTCCTCAACTGAATCGAAAACGGGTACATCGTAAACCTTGGAGCCCGACCTTCCGGGGGTGACTCCAGCTACTATCCTAGTACCGTAGTCCAGCATGAGCTTAGTGTGTATCGTCCCTTGCCTTCCGGTTATCCCCTGAACGAGTACCCTCATCCCCTCTCGGACGAGTATCGCCATGAGTTCACCTTGCACTGAGTAGCATCAAATATTAAAAAATTCATCAATATTATATAGTTGATGCATCATGAGGCTCCTAGAGTACGAATCGAAGGAAGCTTTCTCCTCAAAAGGGATCCCGATTCCAAAGGGAATCATCGTAAAAAGTCCTGAAGAAGCCTCTTCAGCCGTTAGAAGCTTAGGAGGAAGGGGTGTCCTCAAGATACAGATACCTCATGGACAGAGGGGAAGAGCTGGGGGGATAAGGTTAGCTAACTCACCAGATGAAGCTGAAAAAATAGCAAGAGAGCTCTTCTCAAGGACCTTCTATGGATATGAAGTCAGTTCTCTACTAATAGAGGAGCCGATAGACGTAACTACGGAGATCTATATTGGAGCGATAATTGACAGAAACGCAGGGGGCATGACGTTTTTATCAACACCTTACGGTGGTATGGACGTCGAGGAGGTAGCTGCTAAGCACCCGGAGTCCATAGAGAGGAGGACCGTGAATCCTCTTATAGGGATGAGGAGTCATATAGCTAGGATTCTAGCTAAGAACGCTTCGAAGAATGTTCCCGATAAGGTAAGCGAGATACAGAGGATCATAGTAGCTATGTGGGACGTAGCTGTTGAGTACGATGCGGTGATGCTTGAGATAAACCCTCTCGCCTTAACGAAGGATGGGAGACTTCTAGCCTTGGACGCTAGGATAGAGGTCG
>JAVQRZ010000119.1:0-2113 GCA_033582115.1 Candidatus Korarchaeum sp.
CAAATATATTGCTTGGAATAGCCTACTACGGTATAACTAGGCCTCAGAAACTCTACTCACCTTTCATGGTCGTGTGGGACTTCACGAAGAGGTGTAATCTCTCCTGTCTCCACTGCTACGCTAACGCCTCTCCCCTACCACCACCCGATGAACTGAAGCTTGGAGAGAAGATGGAAGTCCTGAGGCAAATGGATGAAGCTGGTGTAGCTGCAGTCTCTTTCTCAGGAGGAGAACCACTTATCGTTCCCGATTTCTGGGCTGTAGCTAAGAAGGCTGCTGATACTGGTATGTACGTAAGCGTAGCCACCAATGCTACGATGATAAGACCTGAGATCGCGAAGAAGCTTAAGGAGATAGGCGTTAGGTACGTTGAGGTCAGTCTAGATTCTCCGAACGCTGAGTCTCATGATAGTTTCAGAGGGGTCAAGGGAGCGTGGGAAAGGTCCGTTGAAGGGGTGAGGAACGCTAAGGAAGCCGGCATAGATGTGGGAATCGCGATGACAGTAACCAAGAGGAACTACAAGGAAGTAGCAGATATGCTGAGACTTGCTAAGGAACTGAATGCTGATAGGTTCATAGCTTTCAACTTCATACCGGCAGGTAGGGGAAGAGATATCCTCGACTACGACCTTAGCCCTAAGGAGAGGATGGAAGTACTAGAGCTACTTTACTCTGAGCTATCCAAAGGTTTTCAAGCTTTTTCCACAAGCCCTGTTTACGCTGTCGTCTCACTTAAGCATGCTGATAGAGGAGGGAAGCTCACACCAACGCATTTCGCTGAATTAGCGATACCTGAAGAGTACATGTCAGCTGGGTTCGCATTAAGTGAGTTCCTAGGAGGTTGCGGGGCCGGTAGGATATACTGCTCCGTTGAACATAACGGTGATGTGCAGCCATGCGTTTTCATGCCAGTAGTATTAGGAAACGTACTTAAGGAAGGGTTCCTCAACATCTGGCAGAAAAATGAGCTCTTGAATAAACTCAGGGATAGGGGTAGGGTGGATTATGCTTGTTCCTCATGCAGCTACAAGTACATATGTGGAGGATGCAGAGCTAGAGCTTTAGCTTATTACGGTGACCCGTTAGGTCCTGATCCGAGCTGTGAGTTCAATGATGAGCTTTGGAGGGAATTGGAAGCTTCAGCGATCCAAGGGGGATAGTCTCTCTATCTCCCCTAATATCAGATCGACGAACTTAGTTTTTCTATTGGCTAATAGTGTTAAAATAGCCCCTTCTCTTACTGCAAACTCGATCAACCTTCTCGCGGAACTCAAGTCCTCCTTCAGGGAGATGCACTTTCTCCCGATGTAATTAGATACCGACTTCGCAGCATAACCGCTCACGAAGATAGATCTGATGGTATCCTTCTCAGACCATTTCCTCAGGAAATCAGCGAATAGAGATGTTCTATCTCTTCTATCGCTCCTAAAGTTCGCTGAGATCACTATACCTCTTCGATACTTCTTACTTAAGTAATCCAACAAAATCTCAGCGCTATCAGGATCATTTACCTTAGCTCCATTGTACCAGAGAAGCTCACCGCTCCTCTTCACGCTGAACATCTCCTCAATTGTAGAGATTAAACGTAATTTCTCCTCGTCTCTTATTCTTTCTCCCGTTACTAACCTCACAACTTCTTCCGCTATCCCTACCGCCTCTGAGCCCGGTATCCCACAGCCTCCTGCTCTAATGTACTCAGTGCCGAACTTATGCAATCCAGTTTTTATTATCTCTTCTAATTCTTCTCTGGTCTCCCCGCTTATCACCACTTCGACATACTCGTTCAGAGATGAGACAAATGATTTTGCTATCTCCCTCCTGTCCTCTCCTAAGAACTCCGTGTGATCCATCCTCACGTTAGTTATGATGACGATACTCGGCTTCACTATCCTGTGAAAGACCTTCATCGTGTAAGGAGTTATAGCTTGATTTTCAATGATCGCAATGTCATGAGGAATTTTAATAACTTGGAGATTCTCCTCTAACACAGATCTTGGCCTGTTTATCCTGAAACTTTCACCAGCAACTCTTAAGATAGCTTCCTCTCCGGTCGTCTTCGAGATCACGCTCAATCCTCTCTCAACGAGGAGGTCGTGTACCATATTTACCATCG
>JAVQRZ010000120.1:0-2320 GCA_033582115.1 Candidatus Korarchaeum sp.
CCTACCTTCCTAGCCAGCTGAGCCACACTAGCCTCCCTCGTATCGATACCGTCTACCAGAACCCTCCCCTTCATCTCCCCTCTGTAGAAGTGAGGTATGAGCCCGTTCATCATCCTCAGTAGAGTTGACTTTCCGGAGCCGCTCATCCCAGCTATGAGAACGAAATCTCCCTTTTTTATTTCCAAACTAACGTCTCTGACAGCATAGGACTCGCTCCCTTCGTACCTAAAGCTAACTCCCTCGAATTTCACTAATGTGCTCACAAGAGTGATCTGTCAAAAAAGATTATAATAACATCATATCAGCTGAGCTTGGGGATCGAATGTCCAGTAGGAGAGCGCGTAGGAAAGCAGGAGCTAAGGCTTGGTACAACGTTTACGCAGTAGATGTATTCCCGGGCCAGTGGATAGGTGAGACGCTAGCTGATGATCCTGAGAGCTTGGTCGGGAGGAACGTTGAGGTAGTAGTGAGGGATATCACGGGAGATTTCATGCACGAGAAGTACAAGCTTTGGTTTAAGGTATTTAAGGTCGATGGCAACAAGGCTCATGCTAGGTTCACCAAGGAGATGCTCAATAAGGATTACTTGAGGTCCATAGTCCAGAGGAGGAGCTCGAGGGTGGACATTCAGTCGGAAGGGTTAACGAAGGATGGGAGCTACGTGAGGATATTCACTCTGATAATAACACTCACTAGGATAAGGAGCAGCCAGAAACACGCTATAAGGAAGGACGTAGATAACTACATCAGGAGCCTAATCCCTAACTATACTGTGGAGGAGTTAGTGAGGTCCTTCATAGCTGGGAACCCCTTGCCCGTGACATCTGAGATGCAGAGGATAGCATCTAAGGTAGCTCCCGTGAAGTACGTAGAGCTCAGGAAGATGGTGTTACTCAAACCGGCGGAGATCAGAGAGGCTGAGGAGGAGATTGAAAGCCGCCCTACTAGCAGCGGGTAAGGGAAATAGATTAAGGCCTGCTACTGATTTCATCCCAAAGCCCTTACTTCCGATAGCCTGCTCGACGCTTTTAGAACATAACCTACTCCAACTTACTCAGTTTCAGAGTATATACGTTGTGGTCTGCTACATGAAGGAGCTCTTCAAGGGCTACGAAAGGAAATATGGTTTGAAGCTAGTTGATCAAGGCGAACCATTGGGCACTGGGCACGCGGTCTTGAAGTTAGCTGATCTCGTGAGAGATGACTTACTAATAATCTACTCTGATATTTACCTCCCTCCTGGATTCCTGAGCGTCATGCTAGCTGAGAAAGATAAGTACGATCATCTAATAGCTGTTACTCCTGTCGAAAGGCCTTGGGAGTTCGGTGTTATCGAAAGAGAAGGTCCCTTACTTAAGAGGATAGTTGAGAAGCCTAGGAGAGGAGAGGAGCCATCGAATCTCGTGGTGGCAGGAGCATTCCTGCTCTCACAGTCTATATTTGACTTGTTAGCGAGGTTAGGTCCCTCTCCTAGGGGGGAAGTGGAGCTTACCTCAGCATTGACAGAAGCAGCGAGCAGGGGAGAGAGAATCGGTTTAGTAGAGGTTCAGCCTTGGATAGACGCTGGGAGAAGGGAGGACTTCTTAAGAGCTCAGGAACTCCTCTTAATGGACTTACTCTCAGGATCGAGGAGGGTCCCGGAGGGCTTCAAGGTAGAGGACTTCTTGATACTAGGGGGGGACGCGTCGATATTGGGATCGAGATTATCAGGACCTTCTTGCATCAACGCTAAAGTTGAGAGCTCTATAGTAGGGCCTAATGTTTACTTGCAGAAGGACTCAGAGGTCGTAAGGTCTAGAGTAAGGGACTCCGTGGTCATGAGCGGCTCTCTGATAGAGGGCTCCGAGGTCCTCTCGTCCATAATCTCAAGCGGTGCGAGGATTCTGAACTCCTCGATGGTGAACTCAATAACCACACCAGCTATTGAGATGAGAGATCGTAAGCTTACGATCACCTAGCAGCAACTATCTTAACGACATCCCTATGCTTTAACACTTGGTCAAGGGAGATCCTCATCTTGTTCCTCACGTCTATTCCGTACAGGGCCTTCTTGGCTATCTCACTGTGAACCTTCTCAGCTAGATCGAGTACAGTCCCTTCCATCGGAAGGATTATAGCATCAGGGAGAACGTTTCCATCCTTATCCGATAACTTCGTTTCGTTCTCAACTGGAAAGACAACTTTCATCTTTAAAACATCGAACAAAGCTGTCTCCAGGGTATTTTGCACGCCCGTCCCTCCGAACTTATCGAATACCCTCTCCCTTATCATCCTTAGGACCTTCAACTGGGGTTGCGTGAGTTTGCTTTCATCTACCACA
>JAVQRZ010000121.1:0-3948 GCA_033582115.1 Candidatus Korarchaeum sp.
TTTCAATTTACCTTCTAATAGGATGACTTCCTGACCCCCGAGTCTCATGGTCCCTCCTATTTCCCTCACACACCTCTGCTCAGGCAGGAGATCCACTACAGGCCAAGGTGTTGTTGGATCTATCTCTGTCGAGTTGGCATCTCTCCAACCCATAACATCTCTCGCAAAAGCGACTGTAGCTAACTGTGCGCCGAAGCATATCCCTAAGAAGGGCTTTCCTTTTTTTAGAGCAAATGAGGCTGCTGATATCATGCCCTCGGTTCCTCTAGGGCCGAAGCCCGGAGTCAAGACTATCCCATCAGAGCTCTCTATCTTCCAAAGCTCATCACCCCTTTCGATTCCCTCCGAGTCGACCGGTAATATTTCAGGCATCACACCTAAGTTAGCTCCAGCGTGCTTTATTGCCTCTATTATAGAAATGTAGACATCTGCCATCCTCCAATACTTCCCAACCATTGCTATCTTCCTTCTAACACCACTCTTAAACCCTCTGATTATCTCCCCCCAATCGCTCAGATCAGAATTCCCGTTTAAGTCAAGTTTCTCTGAGAGCACTCTCCCTAGTCCCTGCTTTTCGAGGTACAGCGGCAGTTCGTAAGTCAAGCTCAAGTCGGGATCATCGAATACGGAGCTCAAGGGCACACTAGCATACAATGCAAGCTTCTTCTTAACATTATCCGGAAGCGGGGAAGAAGTTCTAGCGATAACTATGTCGGGAGGAAGCCCTGCTGCTAAGACCTCCCTGAAGAAGAGTTGAGCTGGTTTTGTTTTAAATTCGCCTACCGTCTCAACGAAGGGTACGTAAGTCACATGAATATGAAGGGAATTGCCTCTACCAAGCTCTAATCTGAGTTGTCTCAATGCTTCAACAAATGACATTGCTTCATAATCTCCTACAGTTCCTCCTAACTCTACAATTAGAACATCAGATCTCTCTCTCGCTGCTACCTCATATACTCTCCTCTTGATCTCTTCTGTCACATGCGGGATCAACCTTATGGTTTGACCTAAGTACTGTCCCCTCCTCTCCCCAAGTATGACGCTAAGCATCACCTGACCGCTCGTTATGTTGTTAGATGGGTGCATGTTCACATCTAGGAACCTCTCGTAATGGCCGAAATCCTCATCTATCTCAGCTATCTTGAACTCAACCCCTCCTCCAGGGTTGAATGTCCAGACGTCCTCAGTTACGAAGACCTCGCCGTGTTCAGTTGGATTCAGAGTCCCGGGATCCGGATTCAGGTACGGGTCTATCTTTACCATAGAAACGGAGAGGCCCCTTGATTGAATAAGCTTACCTATAGAAGCAGCTACAACACCTTTACCTATTCCGCTTATCACTCCACCGGTGACGATTATCAGCTTGAAATTCACGTAGTCTGAAGCACTAAGACACCAATAAAAACTTAATGAGTTCTGCTACCTTTCCGCTAGTTTTAAAATATCGTTCCTTAAATCCTCCGCTCTGGTAAGGTAGATTATTTTTGAGAAGGCAAGGGGTACAGCTTCTTTATCTCTTCTAATTTCTCCAACCCCTTAGCTAATCTTTCCTCGGAGATGAGACCCATCTCAAACCAAGACCTCAGATTCCCACGCAACTGCTCGATCACCTGCTCTAGCGATTCCGAAGGTAAAGTTGCTATTAGCTCCTTTATTAGGTCCATATTGCACTCCGAACCGTGAACGAATCCCCTGAGTTCCGACATTAGAGCATTGTAAACATGCTCGAATGACGGGAAGTCTCTCATCATGCCCCCTATTTAATCGGTGCTGTGCTAGTTTAAAAATATTATGTATAGTTGCGATTTCACAGTAATTTCATAACTTATATGTTAAAAATCTTTACATGAGATTACGATGGTGTAGTTGGTGGGTTGAATACAGTATCTTGCACAGAATAAGAGATTGTTTTCGCTACGATTTCTAGCCTCAATATAACATTCTCATCCGATAACTTCTCCAAGTAGAGGTAGTAGACAGGGACCCCTCTGTTCGTTATGCAGATCTCCGTCACGGAACGGCCATTCGCTATCTCGCCTTCCACATAATAGCAGTAGCTCGTCTGCCCCGCATAACTCCTGGACCCATTATAGGACGGTGATCTGAAGCCCTGACCCTCGCTCACAGGATCCCTGAAGTTCTCCTCACCAGTGGACTGAATAGCCTCCTCTAAGGACTCAGCATTTAAGCATGTCCACTCCTGCTGAAAGACTCTGGAGCATATTATAAAGGAGTTCCCCGATCTTATCAGAACATATTGGGTATCTTCCTTCGAAAAGTCCGTTCTAGACTTCGTGTCCTTAAGATAAACCGCTAGCTCTCCTTCCTTACTCCTGTTGACGTAAACATCGTAATTCACTGAAAACTCTTTCACCGATAGGAACTTGTCTCTGAACGGGAAAGGGGCTGCTTGAGTTTGCGTTTGCTGTACTTGAGTCTGTTGCGATCTTTGAGTCTGCGTATAACTTCCCAGAAGGGAAGGGGCTACGCCCCTATACATCACTGTATATATAGAACCCAGAACTAGCAACACTATTATCATAACTCCGAGTAGCAATAGGGTATCGCGATTCATCGAGGGTCAGTCTCACCGTTCGATAAAAAACCTTTCAGTTGATCATCGAACGAAAAGATGTCGTTAAGGGAATATTTAAAAAATCTATACTTCCCTCAGGACCCTCGTTATATAGGGCACGTCTACTGTTATCACCTTAGCTACGAATATTACCCAGCCGAATGCTGTTATCGAAATCCCTAAGTGAAGTGAAGCTAGAGTGTATAGTTCTTGGAGGTGAGCGTTAATAACTAGAACTAAAGTGATTGCTTGAATGGTGATTAGAGCGAGGAGTATATAACTCCCCTGCTTTATTATCAACGGCGTATGCTTTACCCTCCTGACTTTAACTGCGTTCTTTGGAGGTACAGGCTTAGAGGTATACTTAGCGATAGGCAAGCCTATTACGATAGCTGTGACTAATGCTACTACTAAAGCGTAGATCAGCGGTATCTCCTGACCCGGTGTGAGGATGCCGTAAATAGTGAAGACTATGAACTCTCCCAATAGTATCGACCCGTAAAGCGTAGCTATCCTTCTGTTCCTTGGGTGCCTACTGTAAACTGGATCTATCCAAGGCATCAGAACGAGTACTAAGAGGAGTACTCCGGGAACCACAGCGAAAGCTAGGAAGGGATCTACTCCCGTCTTTATACCAGCGTAAATCGCCATGAGGTACCATTCAGGTTGTCCAACGGGGAGCTCTTCTGTTGGTAAGAACTTATGACCGAGCTCCGCCGGGAAGGCCGCTGACAGTACGATTAGCGAGCCTAGGACTACGAATATGGCTGCTATTTCCGTTAGCAAATGGTTAGGGAAGAAGGGTACAACTGGTTCAGGATTTGAACCATCGTAAGGAGGAGATGAGTGATGCACGTGTACCATGAGGAAGTGTAATAGCATTAGAATTGCGATAAGTCCTGCTATCAGTATGTGGAACCCGAAGTACCTTCCTAAGATCTCATCGAAAGTTCCCGTCCCATATATCAGCGGCGCTACCCACTTACCGCCGGGCATGTTCGATACTAATGTGTTTCCTATCCTTATCGCCTCAGCCGCTATGTGATCCATCCTAAGCGAATAGCCGGTGACCCCGCAGAGGATCGCGAGTAATCCCATGAGTATCCCTATTAAGTAAGTCAGTTCGTGAGGTCTCTTGTAAGCCCCCATGAAGTAAACCCTAAGGAAGTGAAGCATAGAGAGGAGTATCATCAAGTTAGCTGCGTAGTTATGCAGACTCCTTACGATGGAGCCGTAAGCTACTTCATTCATTATCCTCACTATGCTATCGTAAGCGAGGTTGCTCTCACCGAAAACCGGCACAAAGAACATGAGCAAGAGCACACCTGTGAGCGCGTTTATCACGAACATCAGCGTGGTCAATCCACCTAAGC
>JAVQRZ010000122.1:0-1288 GCA_033582115.1 Candidatus Korarchaeum sp.
GCTTCATTCGGACAGGCCCAGTAGCAGGAAAGACAACCTACGCAATCGTTAGGCGAACAGCATGAGTTGACAGTAACGCAGAAACCACAATATGAACACTTACCCTCATTCAGAACAACCTCATAGAGCTCAAGCGTAGCCCCCATTGCTCTAGGTATCTCAGTTCCAAGTGTCCTAATAAGGTTTAGGGCTCGCTCCTAGGACCCTCTTGATCTCATCGAAGGGGGATCAGTTTTCTTAACGATTTCATAAGCTTCATCCCTTTCGGATAGATCTGGTCTATGGTCAGCTCCTTTTCTCTCATTGAATAGGAAGAGGAAAATTTGTTTTATTTCTTGCGCTTTATCCTTACCCTTCCTCCTCTCAGCTTCCCTGTAGAGCGCAATTAGCTATCTTATCGTCCTTAGTGGTCGTTAAGTTTGAGAGAGAACTCTCAGTTAGTAATCTGACAATGAAGTAAGAGGAGCTCTCAAAAACATATTGACGACTTCGCTATCCTTCTCGTTAACGACTAGAGGGTCCAGATCCTCACTGCTCTCATCACCTTCTCGACATCCTCTCGAGTCAACCCCTCTACTACTACGAGCACGTTGGATTCGTAAACATCATCTGGGCTCGGGGGAGCTATTACCCTAAACAAACTCTTCCCGAGGATAGCCTCAGCTTCCTAGCGAAGTTCACTACAGCACTTCCCCATTCCTCAGAGCCTGCATCTCTACGACTATTGGGAGCTTCTCACTGAATTGGAGTACGCGTAGATAAAAAGAGCACTGAGGTCAGATGATCTCGCTGCTTTAGACCATGAAGTTGATGTGAATTCTAAGGGAAGCTCCTCACTTCAGAAAACCTCAAGTCAACAGGGAATACAGGTGTTCTAACCTTCAAGTAACCCGTCACGTTTACCTCGAATCTCCCGCTTATCAAAGCTGATATCAAAGCGCTGGTGAGCTCGGAGTAGCGGAGCTCAGTGATAGTATGCTTTAACGTGGAGGACTTGGGTGATAGCTTAACCCTATCTACGCTGCCGTTTCCTACCTTGATGCCCTGCAAGTAGATATCGTACTTAACAAGCTCCACTTCATACTCATAGCCTGTTGGGTTGGTTATGTTGAGCAAGAAGTCTATATCGACCTTCTCGAAACTCGTTACCTTCAGCTCAGCTCCAGCCAGGTTTACATCTATCCTTCTAGCTGAGGAAACCATATCGCTGACGTAGAGGTAAGCTCCTACTAGAACCAGTAGTGATGCTAACGCGAGGACCGTTGCTCTAGTGGACATCACAGTTAAC
>JAVQRZ010000123.1:0-6617 GCA_033582115.1 Candidatus Korarchaeum sp.
TAACGCCCACTAGGAGGAGGAGAGCGAAAGCTACCCAGTGATCCAAAGCCTCAATGTAATTAATCAAAGAAGCTCCTAGGATCCACCCAAAGCATAACATGAGGAACTGAAAGGAGCCAAAGGATGTAGCTAATGTTAGAGCTTCCTGAGCTCTGAACTTCTTGTGACACGCTGAGTTCGAGATTGAGACCGAGAAGCAGTCCATAGCTAAGCTCAACGATGTCAATAGGGTTGTTGGATCCATTTCCCTCTTGCCGCTGTAATTCAATAAGTTAAAAATTTGACGTGAAGTTCCTCACGTAGATCGATGATGCATTGATGACCGATCGCCGAAGGGCTTGCGGTACTGACGAGACCTCACATGTTATTAGTCCTATCATCCGCGATCGGACCAAAAAGATAGAGAGGTTATTCGGGAGGCAGCTCTCTCCAAGCTAGATCTATATCTATACCCTCCTTCCTGTTCCTCCACCTCCAGTAGGCCCACCAGAGGACTCCTCCTGCCCAAACGAAGATAAAGGCCACTACCCCACCTATCGTGATCGCCTCGAGCTCGGGTGTCGTGTAGTAGTAGTACTCCACTATCCCTATGTTCACCAGATCCACTATAGCGACTATCGAGACAACGGGGATTCCAGCTATCACCCACCTCCTGTAGGGCGAGGTCTCCCATATGGACCTCACCTTCTTCCTGAACGGGAGTACCAAAGCAGCTATTGCTGTCATCAACCAGAAGGAGATCCCTTCCGTCGCCGGGCAGCTCAAGAACGAGAGGGGACTCGCTCCACTGAAGACATTGTAAGCTATACCTATCTGTGAGGTCACGTAGAAGAAGATCAGGTTCTTAACTGGGGATGCCCACTTCGGGTTAACCTCGGAGAACCACTTGGGTCCCATCCTGTCCATACCCCAAGCTACAGCTATCCTACTCGCGAAGACGAAGTCCAGCACTGAGTAGATGTAAATGTTGAGAGCGAAGCTCAAGAACATCATTATGGCTAAAATCACCCCCAGAGGGGTTGCCGTATCGACGAAAACTCTGATCAGCCCCATGAAGTTAGGTGGAAATGGCATGTTGTAGCCCTCGAGTCCCACGTTATCGGCTACAGCTAAGGCGTACATGAAGTCCCTCCCGACCACGGTCGGGTAGAGGATCGAGAACGCAAGGACTATTATCGCCGGACCGATCACAGCAGCCACTTGGGCTATCATTATGTTCCTCTGCGGTCTCTTTATCTCTCCCCCTAGTATGTTGATCTCCACACCGTACCTAGTCCACCAGGAGTGGACAGCGACCAAGCCCAGGGTACCGTAAACTAAGCCTGTCGTAGGAGCGAAGACCCTGGGATCCGCTTCCATAGCTGCTTTTATCATACCCTCGTAATCTAAGGAGTTGTGCTTAGCCGCTAGGGCGTTCCAAGCAGCGATGAAGTCCGCTTGAGTGTGTAAGCTCATCACGAACCCTATCACTAGGAGGAAGATGAGTGATAAAGTTGCTACTATTCTTTGGTGAAGAAGGTAAACCCTTAGACCAAATAGCGTGAATAGGAAAGCTATTGTCCTAACAATAGTTGCTATTATGAACATGCCCATCGGGGTAGCGCACCACTCAGCTGCTTCCCTCATCTCCAGCATGCCGAAGAGCGTAGTCAAGCCTGGATCAGCCACCCAGGGAGCTAGTATCACCCCCCAGAGCCACCAGATGAAGTAATCAGCGAAGCTGACAGCCATGCCTATAGCTGGGTGCAATATCCTAGTGTTGTAAACGTAGCTACCTCCACTCCTGGGCATAGATGCTCCCAGGATGCCCCAAACTAACGCTGCGCCGAAGACCCCTAACGCAGTCGCTATCCATATCGAGTTAACTATATCCCCTGATGGGAAGATCCATATCCCCCAGGCGAATACTGTTAGGAGAGCGGTAGGAGGGCCCTGATTCATGAAACCCACGTAGAAGGCATCTAGAAGCCCTGCCTCCCTCACTAGACCGCTCGCCCTTCTGGCGAAGACCTCTTTCGGGACTAAATCACCGCCCTCAGAAGGCACTCGAACCACCTACCCAGTGGGTTCGCTCTCGCCCTCGTATTCCTTATAAACTCTCAGTTCAAGCTCAGTAAGGTGATGGATTAGCTAGCTCCTCAGCCTTACTTCATCCGATGCTCAGAGATCGAGCGTCAATCCCCTCAAGCTACCTTCGAGCAATACCTTCAATTCGCTCAAGACCCTGTGCTGTCTCGACCCTTCCTCAAGGCAGCTTTTGATAAGCTCGCCACCGACCGTGAGTCCCTTGATGAAGGAAGGCAGTCCCATCTTGAGGCCTGCTGAGTAGCCACCCTCTAGCACGAACACAACCTTCATCCCTTCCGCTTCACTTAGCTCCCTCAGGAAGCTCCCGATGTGCTGATAAAGGTTGGAGCTGAGGTTGAGGTACCCCATACCCTCCCCTAAGTGAGCGTCGAAGCCGGCTGAGATCACTAAGGCTCTAGGCTTGAAGTAGGATACCAGCGGGAGCATGACCCTCTCCAAGATGAAAGCATACTCCTCGTCCTTTGACTCCGGGAATATGGGCACGTTCACCTTAGTGCCCCTAGCCGCACCTCCCCCTAGATCCTCAGGCCACCCGGTTCCAGGGTACTCGTGAGCGTCGTGCAAGTCTAAGTGAATCACCTCTGGGTTGTACCAGAATATCTCCTGAGTCCCGTTGCCGTGGTGGAGGTCGAAGTCGAGGATCATAACTGGCTTGATGCCTCCCTCAATAAGCCTAGCTGCTGCTACACCGGCGTTGTTGAACAGACAGAAACCTAGCGTTCGGCAACCCATAGCCCTCCCGCTTCTACCGGCGTGGTGACCGGGCGGTCTCGCTAGTGAGATAGCTATTTTCTCCCCTTCAATAACGCTCTCAGCAGCATCATAAGCGCAACAAGCAGCTTCTAGGGCTACATCGAAGCTATGCTCAGTGATGTAAGTATCGGGGTCCAAGTAGTTAGGGCCCTTAATGCACTCACTCCTTATGTGATCGACGTAAGCTCCCTCATGGACCTTGGTGAGAATGTCCGCTCCTCTGAGATCAGGATGCCTCACGTTTAGGTCGAAACCACTCTCCCTCAACCCGCTAATAGCTATCTCTATCCTCTCAGGTCTCTCCGGGTGGTAAGCAGGAGGGCTGTGGAGCTTGTGCTTGCTGGGGACAATCAAGCTCAACTCAGGCATGCGGTAGTTAAGGTGAGTTACCTTATAACGCTTCAAGAACTGCACTATCTCCTGAACAGATCCGATAAATTAACCCTCTTGAGTTGAGGAATATGCTCGGTGCACTCGTCAACGCTGTTGCTGTAACCATAGGCTCCACGGTAGGATTGATCTTGAGTAGGTACTTCAGCGGGTCCCTGAGGGAGAAGCTCCTCCTCATGATAGGTCTCTTCACTGTCTACCTAGCAGTCAAGATGATGCTTGAAGCGGGAAGAGAAGTGAGCCTCATATTAGGCTTGCTCACAGGTACTCTCGTAGGTCACTGCTTGGGCTTAGAGAGGAGACTCGAGGATCTAGCTTCGAAGCTGAACGAGAGGGTTAGCATGGATTCTAAGCTTGTTGACGGACTCCTCACACCTTTCCTGACTTTCTGCATAGGTCCAATGACCTTAGTCGGTTCGCTGAGGGATGGAATGGGGGATCCATCTATAATACTCGCTAAGTCAGTTATGGATGGGTTCAGCTCTATAGCATTCGCCTCAACCTTCGGGATAAGCGTGCTCCTCTCTTCTATACCGCTTCTGATCTTTCAAGGATCTCTAGCTACGCTGGGGAGACTCTTAGGAGAGTCCTTGCCTCAAACCACTATATCCGACATCACGGGAACTGGAGGCGTGATCCTATTAGCGTTGGCCGTAAGGATAATCGGCATAAGGAGGGTAGAAGTCTCGGACATGCTTCCAAGCCTTCTCCTAGTTCCCCTAATCTCCTCCGTTATCAACATGTGAACTTTAAACTAACTCAGTCCGAGTCTCTTTTTAATCTTTAGAGGTCGTTGATTGCATGATGAGGAGAATCCTGAAGTACCTCCTGCTGACCTTCGCGATAACTGCGTTCCTCGATGCAGCTGCTCTGAGCGTCATGAGTCACTATCCCCTAGCAGCTAAGCTACTCCTCGCTCTAAGAACAGCTGTCCCCGCCTTAGGGACTGCCCTCATCAGCTTAGCTTACTTCGGAGAGCTTTCCGAGAGACTTTTGCATCCATCCTTCGCTCACAGGTATCTGATCCACTCCATCACGCTTCCGGTAGTGATAGTCCTCATAGCATCCCTGGTAACAATACTGGTGAACGAGAGAGTATCATTACCCTCAGTTAGCTTCTCAGAGCTGAAGTTCTCAGATCTCCCGAGGGACGAGCTCGTTAGCCTCATGCTCATGGTGTCTGGCTTCCTCTCAGGCATGACGATAAATGCCCTAGCTTCCTTAGTCGAGGAAATCGGGTGGCGAGGCCTCATGCTAGAGGAGACTATAAGGTATGGGTTCATCAAGTCCTCACTGATAACAGGGATCGCTTGGGGGACTTGGCGCCTCCCGATGGGCTTCGTCTAC
This sequence comes from Candidatus Korarchaeum sp., assembly GCA_033582115.1. Classification (GTDB taxonomy): domain Archaea; phylum Korarchaeota; class Korarchaeia; order Korarchaeales; family Korarchaeaceae; genus Korarchaeum. Next base: position 4,579 of record JAVQRZ010000123.1, read on the forward strand.
ACTAAGGTCTACCCTAAGCACGTAGATGCCTTAGGTTTGCTCACCTTTCTCTCGCTCATGCTAGCCATCTCACTGATCTTGACGTGGCTCAGAGTGAGGAGTAGGAGTTTATATCCTGTTGCTTTATTTAGCGGAATCCTCTGGTCCTTATCCAATTCATTCGCGTTTTTCCTAAGAGTAGAAGACGAAATCCTCGGCTTTCCATACGGCTTACCACAGCTCCTCTCATCAATGTTGGTGTTAGCATCGCTCATAGGAGGGGGGAGGATATCCTCTAAGAAGGACTACCAGTAGCTAATCGAGGAGGGTCCCCGTTGCGTGATACTCCCTCAATCCTTAGGGCAATCATCGATCAGAGAGTTATTCTATCAGAGATCATGGGTATCAACTCATGATTAAAATTTTGATGAATACGTCAATATACCTTTTATGAAATGATAGTTTCATTTTGGTTAGATAAGTAGGAAGGTTAACTTAGGCTCTGTTGTCGAATTTCTGAGGAATATCAATATGTCAAGAGCTTCTTTGTAGTGAAAATGATAGAGATAATGGTATCATTTATATAAAAAATATACAAATAAGTATTTAAATGATATTTTATTTCTATATTAGTAGCATAAAATAAAATATTTTCAATCCAACTACTCGTAAAATTGTTTTATTTTCCACAAAAATATCTAATAAATAGAAATAAATACTATAAATTTTATATTTCTTCTAATATTTTTACTCGTTGATAAACGTAATCAGATAAGTTTAAATTTTTATCGGCATATTGTCATGAAGGGGGTTACCCCTATGGAGACCAAGAGAATAGCTTATGGCTTGATAACGATCCTCATAGGTCTTGTCCTCTGGTTCGTACCACCGCCTGCAGGAGTTGATATAAACGGATGGCATTTGCTAGCTATATTCATCGCAGTAATAGTAGGCTTGATCTTAAGACCTCTACCTCAAGGAGCTATTGTCATCATAGGAGTAGCTGTAACAGCACTCACAGGAGTCCTGAAGATAGGAGATGCCCTCTCGGGTTTCGCTGACTCCACGGTCTGGCTGATCTTCATAGCGTATATGTTCGCAAGAGCTTTCCTCAAAACTAAATTAGGTGAGAGAATTGCCTATTACTTCATAAGGGCTTTAGGGAAGAGGACTCTCTTCTTAGGCTACTCTATCTCGCTTACGGACCTCGTATTAGCTCCTGCAATGCCCAGTAACACAGCGAGAGCCGGAGGAGTCATCTACCCTGTATTGAGGAGTATCTGTCGTGCTTACGATTCAGAACCAGGTCCAACAGCAAAGAAGATAGGTAAGTTCCTCATATTTAATGAGTACCACACAACACTCGTTACTGGTGCTATGTTCCTTACCGGTATGGCTGCTAACCCGCTCCTAGCTCAGCTAGCATCGCAAACGATAAACGCAACAGTTACGTGGACTTCTTGGCTAATCGGAGCTCTGGTGCCCGGAATAATAACATTCTTACTGGTTCCTCCTCTCATCTACCTGCTGATGAGACCTGAAGTTAAGGTGAGCGAGGAGGCACCTAAGCTCGCTAGAGAGAAGCTCAAGGAAATGGGTCCTGCAACTAGACAGGAAAAGACTCTAGTTGTAATATTCCTTGTGGTATTAGCTCTCTGGATACTAGGGGATAGGATAAACCTAGGTGCTACTGTCACCGCTCTAGTAGGGCTTGCTCTAATGCTGATCTTCGGTGTACTCGGATGGGAGGATGTACTAGGGGAGAAGGGCGGTTGGGATGTCCTGGTATGGTTCGGCGGTCTGGTCTCCTTGGCAGCTGGTTTGAATAAGCTAGGGGTTATAAAGTGGATAGCTGACTCATCTAAGGGCTTAGTAGCAGGCTGGGAGTGGTTAGCAGCTTTCATCTTCCTAGCTGTAGTATACTACTATGTGCACTACCTTATGGCAAGCCTGACAGCTCACGTCGCAGCTTTCTTCCCCGCCTTCGCTGCTGTGATGGTCAGCGTAGGAGCTCCGCCTCTCTTCGTGGCTCTCGTCCTAGGATACCTCACTAACTTGAT
>JAVQRZ010000124.1:0-17557 GCA_033582115.1 Candidatus Korarchaeum sp.
GGAGCTCATCAGATAGCCCATCGTCACTACGTCCAAACCCCACTCCCTAGCTATAGGACCAACTAAAGCTGCGATGAGCATAACGTTCATCGCTGTGAAGCAATAGATCAAAGAAGAGGTGAGGAGTATCTTATAGTGGAAAATCCCTACCTCGGTCTCATCTAACAACTTGCTGACTTGCATGTCTCTCTAGGAGCAGATAGTCTTTTATAATAATTTTACTTAATGCAAGGACCACGGCTTATATAACATCATAGTATAATTTTGGTTAGTTTTTCAAACATATATGTTTATATTATAATATAAACACCTTACTAATTTAGAATAGGAGGTGACCTAATGGACCTCCTATCTCAGTGGTTAAATTACCCTGCAGCTATGGATAGGGTTCTCTCAACGATAGGGATCGAGATCCATTGGTTGATACTTCAGTACGTCTTAGGTCTCCCCCTCGCGATAATGGTCACTTTACTGCTCTACGCTAGGAGCGGGGATGAGAAGTGGTATAAGATGGCTAGAACGATGACTAAAGCATTGGGAATAATATTCGCGGTCGGTGCGGCAGCCGGTACTCTCTGCGAATTCGGACTGGTATTGATATGGCCGAATCTCCTTGAGGCAGCTGGGAGGTACATATTCTTCCCGCTCTACGCCGAGATATTCGCCTTCTTGATGGAGATAACCTTTATATACCTTCTGGTCTTCGGGTGGAATAAGATAGGGATTAGAGCTAAGATCCTGCTTTCTCTTCTAGCCCTTTTCGGAGCTTGGTTCTCAGGAGCTTTGATAATGAGTGTGAACAGTTACATGGTAGCTCCAACTGGAATAGTAGCCGCTTACGATCCATTGAGCGGGTGGAAGCACGATCGAGGGTTCCCTAAGGTCCTTTTGGTGGTTCCGAACGATATAGTGAAGGTACTAGATTTGGATAAACTCACCTCACTCGGAATGGAGGTGGTAAGCAGTGGGGAGAACGGGGTCTCTGTACTGTTACCATCTAAGATCGTCTCGAGACTCATTAGTGAGTCTTGGAGCAACGTCAAGGTTGGTGAGAGCGTACTCTCCCTGGTCGTAAGGAGCGAGACCCTAGGAGGTCTCAAGGACCTCTCGGTCAAGGAAGTCATCGATACTATAGTGACCAACACCATCAGGAGCGTTGGTTACACTACAGTGACGTTCCTCTCACCTGTCTACCTAGGGAGCATACTCCACGCTCTAGGGTCAGCTGTTACGGTCACCGGTTTCACCATATTAGGGGCTTACTCGCTCCTCCTACTCAGGAGTAAGAACGGAAAGAAGGAGTACTACCTAGCGGGACTTAGGTTAGGTGCTTTCATGAGCCTGATCGCTATCGCAGTTCAGGGACTGGTCTTCGGGCATGCTTTAGGCGCTCAGATCGCTGAAAATAACCCTGAGAAGCTTGCTGCTATGGAAGGGACTAGCGAAAGTATATTCAGCCTGGCAAGGTTTTTAGGGATCGAGAGATTGATGAGTTTCATAATATATGGTAGCTTCGATGCGAAGATACCTGACTACGATTCCATAAGCGTGGACTACTGTACGCTAGATGGTGTTCCAGCTATAACTGATTGCAGACCTCCCTTAATGATACACTACCTCTACTACACTAAGACAGGTTTAAGTTTGATTTTAGGATTTTACGCTCTGATCTACGTGCTCCTAACCATTAGAGGGAACGCTACCTCACTTCTACTCTTGAGGATGAACTTAGCAACACCTGTAGTCGCTCAGTTCGTGAGTTTCTTAGGATGGGCTGTTAGGGAGATGGGAAGGAAGCCCTGGTCTATATACGGGATCATGACGGTAGATGTCGCCGACACAGTCAACCCCGGAGACCCGCTCTCCTACAGCCTGATAGCTCTGATAATGATCTGTGTGACCGTGGCCTTGATCCTAGCTGCCTGGAAGTTGTTGTATGAACCCTCGATTAGGGAGGTGTGAGCTTGATCCCCCAGGTCTACTACGTGGCTCTGGTGTTCGGCATACATATAGTGGCTGTCAACCTGGGTATAGCCCTGTCCACTATGATACCATTCCTGAAGAGGCGAGCTGACCTCTCAGGCAATGCGAGATTAGATGATCTAGCGAAGCGTATATTCAGGGTTTATGCAGCGACATACGCTCTAGCTGGTGTCATGGGAACTGCTTTCACCGTGTTCCTCCTCAGCTTCTACCCTGAGTTCATCGGTATCGCTGGTAACATCACGCTAGTCCCCTTCGCCATAGCTATTATGTCGATACTAGTGCATTTCCTCGCGATAGTCCTATATTACTACGGTTGGGACAGCTTCCCGAGGAATCTGCACCTCGCTTCCGGGATCCTACTCGCTCTGACTTCATATACAATACCCTTAGGGTTCAGATTGGTCTTCTCATTCCTCAACATACCGGTAGGCTTGAAGTTCGATGGTAAGCCTTACATAGATGCGTTCGAAGCTTTACTGAATCCTACTTTCGCTCCTCTATACTTGAAGAGCATATTAGGGGCACTGACATTTGGCTCCTTATTCATAGTAACTCTAGCGACCTTCAATTTGATGAAAGGAGGATCCTCTGAGGAGAAGTCACTATACTCAATCAGCTTGAACGTAGCGTTCGTATCGATGTTCTTAATGCTCCTCTTAGGACCTTGGTACGCTATGTCCTTAATCTCAACACCGATAAAGTTCGATAATATCTTCAGGTCCTTCGGTTGGAGCGTAAGCGGAGCTAGCGGAGGTCCTGACCTGGGTTGGTTATTCGCGATAAAGCTCACCCTGATAATAGTTCAGGTATATGTTCTACTCAACCTTACCGCTCTTAGGGATGGTAAACCCTTACCCAAGCAGTTCAGGCTCGCCCTTCTAGCGACACTATCAGCTGCGTTAACAGTATTAAGCGGTGAGTACCTCAATATGTTCAGCCAGTACCCATTCTTCCTAGCTAACCTCCCGTTGATCATATCGCAAGTACCTGAGCCTTGGAGAAAGATCTTAGGTAAAGCTCTCTCCCTAGAGAACGTCAACCCTCTCTCTAACGACCCTTCGCTCCTCATAGTGACAGCGATAGGGATCCTGATCCTGCTCATAGCCATAGGGTACTTCCTCTACTTAGTTTTCTTCAAGAAGGGACCTCTCATTGAATAAGAAGACATCAAATATACCCTTATTGTTATTTTTTATCTATACCGTGTGAATTCAATTCGTTTTAATATCTTAAGTGTGAGAGGATCTCGCTGGAGAGCTCTACCTCACACCCTTCTGAGAGGCAGTGCGGGGGGTGGGATTTGAACCCACGCGGGCCTGACGCCCACCCGCCCCTCAAGCGGGCGCCTTGGACCTGGCTTGGCTACCCCCGCTCCCTCTAGCTGATTTGATGCTGACTGTTAAGGAAGCAGAGAAACTATATAAAGTTAGCTACCATCGACGGAACCGGATCCTTCAAGAGCACGCTGATTTATCTAAAACATCATATCACGCTCAGAAACTCGCTCAACTTAGCTTTCATCTGGTTTATCGCCTCAAGGAATATCTCATCAGGACGCATAGAACCTGTCGATTCGTACCTTATGATTATCCTAGACTCGTCCCATCTCCTCACTATCTTATTCGGGTTCCTAACCCTACAATTCTCTAGAGCTTCCCAGCAGCCCTTGCAGAGCGTAGGGTAGTCGACTCTGATCACATCTCCATCAGACTCCATGCAACTCGAGCAGCTGCTCAGATCGCACTCTAAGTTCGGATCGATTAGCTCGTATATAGGCATGTAGCTGTATCCGACTGCAGCAGCTGGGGACCACTTCGAGTGGTCCTTACCCTTCCCCAACCTAGCTACCGCTTGAAACCTTATCTTCTGACCCTTCCTCATCTTTATTATCGGGATCCTCTCGTTAGCTGGATAGACCAAGGGGTCGGAGGACTTGAGCTCTCCTGAGTAAACGGTCTCGATCAATTCCTTCGCTTTCTTAGATAACTCAAGGACCACGGTCCTACTGGGATCCACTCTTATAAGATCTAAGCTAGTCTTGAGGGGGATCATCGCTAACCTGTGAGCTATGTACTCATCGAAGAACGGTGTGGTGTTCTCAAAGATGATCACCTCATCTATTGCAAAGGTCGGGACCTCCCCTATTATCGCTCTCCTTATGGAGTTCGCTAGAGAGGGGGTGATCCCTTCTAGGACGAGAAAAGCCTTCTCTTCAGATAACTCAATCACTCTCACCTTCAACACTATCACCTTTCTTCCTCAAGATACTCACCCAAGGGTTATTAAATATCTCAGTGAGGACTTCATCCGCTGAGACGCTTGAATCAAGGGCTTCCTCACCCTTACTCACATCCCTAATACTCATCACAGTTTCTTCAATCTTCGGGCGATCCTTCTCAATGGTCCCTGAGGGGCGGAGTTGCTCTTGAACTCTAGGAGTCTCTCGAGGGAGTTCTTTGAGGATCTGAGGGACATTACCCATCCCATAGTTACCGAGTATCCTTATAAAGGACTCTAGTAGCTCTATCCTCTTCTCAAGCTCATATACCTTCGATAAGAGTTCAGGGTCGCCCCTCCTGATGTCTATTGAGGATAGGATGTTTTTCAAGGATTCCTCCAAACTCCTCGCTATACCCTCGCCTATCTCCCTCCCTACCTGCTGTATAAGGAAGCTCACCTCCTTGCTCTCCTTCACCTCCCTACTGACTTCAGGTCCCTTACTAGCTAAAGAGTTCTTAGAAGCTTCCGGTTGCTTGATGATAACCCTTTTGGTTTCACCAACCCTCTCGCTCTCAAGATCCCTCGAGACAGCAAGGGGCCTCAAGCTAACATTCGACATCCAGCCCAATCCCTTCCTCTCAGCTTCCTCCATGAGCTCCTGAGCTCTGGAGTACAACGGAGCTGGGACCCAGAGGTCCAACCTGTCGAACCCTATCCTAGCTCTCCTGTAGGAGTCTAGCAGGGACTCTACAAATTCCTGGAGGTCTTCGTCAACTAATGGATCATATAGCACAGCAAGTACTCTTATCTCCCTTCTTCCTGAGAGTTCTATTATGAACGACCTATCATCCAGTCCCCTCTTCACTGACTTGATGCTTCCAGCTCCTCTGTACCATTCGGTAATCATCGAGGTGGTGTTGCTAGTATCGACCACCAAGGTCAACTTCCTCGATACTCAAGCGCCCAGTAGGGCTTTTAATACTTCCCCTCTCAGTGAGAGGTGTGAAAGTCCTCTAGACCCTCCTTCCCCTCCTACCGTGAGGCCTTCTGCAACCGTCGTGAGGTATGGGCGTCACATCCTCCACTCTTATCAGGATCAGGTCCGATCTAGAGAGACCCCTTATAGCAGCTGTAGCCCCAGGACCTGGAATCCTGCTCTTGATCCCTCCAGGAGCCCTCACCTTTACTATTAGATGTGTTATTCCCTTTCTCTGAGCTTCCTTAGCAGCTGCCATCGCTGCTTTCAACGCAGCGTAAGGAGAGCCCTCAAGCCTATCAGCGTCAACGAACATCCCCCCTGAGTATCTCGCTATGGTTTCAGCTCCCGTTATATCCGTTATATGGACTATAGTATCGTTAAAGGATGAGTATACATGAGCCACACCTATCTTCCCCTTCCTCTCGCTCGAGTACATCACCTCACCTCCTCACAGTTTCCTCAAGACAGGTAGGGTGAGTGCATTCAATACTATCCTCCTCGTCCACTTTGACTAAGTAGCTAGGTTGCTTCACCCTCCTACCGTCTATCCTTATATGTCCGTGAGTTATAAGTTGTCTCGCCATGTAAGGGCTCTTAGCGAAACCTTTCCTCCAGACTATGGTCTGAAGTCTCCTCTCCAAGAACTGCTCCACGTTGAGGTCTAAGAGGTCATCTAGAGTAGCGTCCTTACCGAGGATACCTAGAGCTTGCAGCTTCCTTATTATAGGTTCTATCTTAACTCTCTCACTCTCAGGTGCTGCTAGTAGCTGTCTAGCTATCCTTCTGTACTTCTTCGCTAGGTAACTCATCCTCCAGAGCTCCACCTTATTCCTCAATCCGTAGTAACCGCATAGCCTGTTTGTCTCCTCCAAGACCCTCTTATCCCATGGCTTGTAGGGTCTCTCATACTTCTTCCTAGGCTTCTTTATGTCCCCCAAACTCTCACCTCACTTCTTCCTCTGATAACCTACAGTCCTTCCAGCCCTCCCGGTGGTCTTGGTCCTCTGTCCCCTGACCTTCAGCCCGAGCTCATGCCTTACCCCCTTCCAGCTGCCTATCTTCTTCATCAAGTTTATATCCTGGGTTACGTACCAGTTGACATCATCCCCTATCAGTATCATCGAACCATTAGATCTGTAATCCTTCTGCCTATTCATCAGCCACCAAGGGATCCCGTACCTCTCAGGGTTATTAACTACCTCTTCTATCTTCGCGTAATCCTCCTCACTGAGCTCTCCGAGCCGTTTATTTGGATTTATACCTGCTTTCCTTAGTACTGTTGTCGCTAGGGTGTAACTCATCCCCTTAACGTTTGTTAGGGAGACTAGTACGGGCTTTGTTCCATCTAGTGTTGTATTGAGAAGCCTCACTACTCTCTTCAGCTCAGCACCAGACAACTACTCACCCCTTTTTCAATACGTTCATTGCAACCTCCTAATATTAAGATTTTACGGTCGTGCTAACTGAGCATATCCCCTTCCTTAAGTCCTCATCCAAGCAGCCTGATCTCGAGAGGTTGAGGTTGCTTAACGATCCTAATGTACGCTAGGCCTTCTAAAGCTTGATCTTGATACTCCTCTAAATCATCACGCTGCTTTCTTAATGCAGAATATAACGACTCGGCTGAGGAGGTCTCTGAGTATAGGGACCTCTGAGGTTCAGAATGGCGCCGGGGGTGGGATTTGAACCCACGCGGCCCAATGGGCCACTGGCTCTCCAGGCCAGCCCCCTTCCGGGCTAGGGCACCCCGGCTAGCTAGAAGTTCTGGTCATGAGGACTATTAAAACATTCCTCAAGAGTGGGGTATATTTGAGGACGCTCAGTTCATCAGAGGAGATCTTCAGAGCTCCTCCTTAGCTGATGCGCTCTTCCACATAGGTGGGTAAAGGTCTCGCGGCATTATGACCCTCTCCACATCTGAAGCAACACCGCTCTCAGTTTTAAGTATCTCATCGAAGTCCATAGTGATTCTTCCTATGGCAATAAGCTCTCCTTTCAAGCTCATTATAGCTACGATGGACCCTTTCCTCACCCCCTTAGACACCGAGCAGATACCTCTAACCTTAAGCGACGCTCCGTGAGCTATAGACGCTACAGCACTATCCTTAACGTATATCTTAGGGAGGTTCTTCACAGCTTCCTCAAGGGGTAAGATCACTCTCCTCAGCTTCCTTTCATCTCCTTCTTTTTTCCAGCTTTCATAAGCATCGCGTAGATCATCTAGGGTAACGCAATGATCTTCTGTGAACACCCCGGACCTGACCCTCCTCAGCTCCCTCATGCTCCCCCCTACTCCTAGGAACTCTCCTATATCGAAGAAGAGCTTCCTTATGTAGGTCCCGGATTCGACGTGAACCCTTAGCGTGTGAAACCTCCCCTCGCTCTTGAGGAGCTCTATGGAATGGACTCTCCTCACCCTGAGGGACCTCTTCACAGCTGACCTCACGGGAGGTCTCTGGAATATAGGACCTGTGAACTTCCTAAGAGCTGATATCAACTCCTCCTGAGGCACGTCATCATGTAAGTAGAGGACCCCTACGTACTCCTTGTCTTGACCAGCGATGAACTTACTCAACTTCGTAGCGTTACCCATTACTATAGGGAGAACTCCGGTCACCTTGGGGTCCAGTGTACCGCAGTGACCGACCTTTCCGGGGTACTCTAAGATCCTCTTAACGATCTCAGTCACTTCGTGCGATGAAGGACCCCTCGGTTTATCCAAAATTATCAGACCGTGATCTAAATAAAATTGTAGAGGCCTCTCTCGGGGCCTATAGCCGTAGGGACCGGGTTCATAAGCGCTCTTCACTGCTACGTCTTCTTCAACCTCATCGGTCACTTGGATACCCTAGCCTTCTCCCTCTTCTCCTTCTCCGCGAGTAACCTTGGGTACAAATCCGTACCCTTCAGGGCGTTCACGATATCATCATCCTTAGCCCCCTCTGATATATCTAACTTAAAGGGGAGCGGTACTAAGTGCTTGACGTTGACCTTCCTCCTCCTGACCCCTGTGAGGTCCTTAGGTCCCGTGACCTCCACGAAGTTACTATCTATTATCCTGACAACTACGCAAAGCCTTCCGGCTTCCCTACCGGCTACCTTCCTGCAAACCCTCCCGATCTCGATAACAGCCATCTGAAACACCCCCTCTCACGAGTGGGGAACGCGTCCTCAGGACGCGAGGAGGGACAGACCCTCCGATACCGCGGAGACCGTCATCACTTCCCTCAAGCACTTAGGGCACAAGTTACCACCGTATGGTCTGTTCGGTCTCCTCTGGCTCTTAGGAAGCTTCGCTATTACAGAGCTAGGTCCCGTGGGTGTTGCGTTCAGCTCAGCCCCGCACCTCATACACTTAGCGGGGGAGTGTTTCTTGTGCTTGTAGTGATATACCATCCTTCCTCCTGGCGTCCTGACGGCAACTCTCACTTTCTTCAATCTCCTGTTAGTTCCTCTCTTATTGATACTCTGTATCAACCTTGATAGCACCTCCGCGTATGGGTATGCTGCTCTCTATATTTTTAAGCGTTTACATGTGAACAACAGTGTGAACTCTGGTGTACTAGCTTAAATGTTTCCTATAGAATTAATTAAGGTTTGAAATTCTAATTTGTTTTCCGATGAAGAAGTTTAAGATTAAATTAAAGGGAGTTCACTATGACGGTAGGGTGCCGAACACCCTCTGGAATATCGCTGAGAAGAGGAAGGAGACGATCACGTAATAGCCCAAGTACCCCAGCGTCTGATTGGACAGTCCTGCGTTTCCATGGAAGTAATCTAAGATCCAAGGTAAGGGAAAGGGAAGGTTTATCACTGGGATGTCTGCGTAGAAACTTCCAAGCAACCAGAAGATCACTATTATCGGTAAGGTCGTGTAGAGCATTGGTCTCATGTTCATCCTGCTGATCTCCCCTCTAGCTGCATCGAACTGGGGCTTCATCTTCTCGAGCTTCTTCTTCAATTTCTTATCATCTGGGTTCCTGAAGAACTCCTTTTGAAGCTCTGTGTACTCCTTAACTATCTTTTGAAGTTCCCTCATCCTCTCGTAGTCTATCGTCCTCCTATTTATCAGGTTGATCCCCAAGCTTATGGAGAGAGCTAGTAGCGTGAGGAAGATCACTGAACCAGGCGGAAAGAGGATGAAGTTGAGGTCCATGAGATCACCCTATGAACTTCTTCAGTCTCGGATACATCTCAAGCGTGCGTTCATGAGCTAATCTCTCGTAGAGACCTGCTATTATAGTTACAGCTAGGAGTATCCCGCTTCCCGTACCGAAAGCGCCTGTGAAGTTCGCAATAGCTGCTAGCAATCCGACCATTATCCCTCCTAAGTAGGTAACAGCCTCTATGTACTTCTCTATGGTCCTCGCGATCACCTTGGGATTGGCTCTCCTCCCTGGGACCACGATACCCTGCTTGACCAACTGTTCGCTCACCGTCTTAGGATCCATGCCAGCTGTCATCACCCATATCTTAGCGAAAGCGACGCATGACCCAACTAAGATCGCTACGTAGACTATCGCCCTCAATGGGTCCTGAACTATGACTTCAGGTCCGTGAGGCGTGGTTATGTAGTAAGCGAGCCCCTGAACTGGAACCACGCTACCGCTCACAGGGTCCGCTTCATACCTACCTAAGAAGTCGACTAGGTAGTTAGCCCATCCGCTCGCTTCCGAGCCCAGCCTGGACCAAGCTATCTTCGCTAATATATCTATATTCCCTAGGAGAGCTGAAGCGAATATTATTGGCACGTTGCTCACGTAGAGCAACCTTATTGGGTACTTAGTCCTGAGACCTCCGTATATCGAGTGAGCTACGGATATGTTCACCCTAACCTCATATGCCCAGATCACAGCTATGAAGACCACGAAGGTAGATATCAGACCGATCAACCCGGGGAGGGATCCTCTGTAGATAGCGGAGACTCCCTCAGTTAGCAGAGCTGGGATCACCCCTACGTACCTACCGGTGGTAGTCTCTACCTTAGGGGAGAACATAGCCCACAGCGCTTCCTGAGCGACTCCAGCTAATATGAAGAGACTTATACCGCTACCTATCCCCCACTTGCTCACTAGATCGTCTAGCATCATCAAGAGGAAGCAGCCTAGGGATAGTTGGGTTATCACTATAGCAGTTTGCTCTAACGTGAGGTTCCCGAACCTCCCGCCAACTGTGTAAGCTGATACCTCGAAGAGTATGAAGAATATCGCCGCGACCCTCTGAGACTCCTGAAAGAACTTCCTGTCCTCAGGATCCGTGAGATCAAGCTTCAGTATCTTACTACCGACTAAGAGCTCTAAAACTATCCCTGCCGTGACTATAGGACCTATGCCAAGCTCCACTATACTACCATGAGCGCCCGCGAAGATTACCCTTATCTGGGCTAGGTAGTCCAGCCCTCCTTCAGGGACGCCGTATATAGGGACTTGCGTCAGGAAGTAGTATATTATCAGGGCTAATCCTGTCCAAGCGAGCTTTTCCTTGAGGGTTGGAGCTCTCTTAGGTTTCTCCACCTCGGGTATTCCCTTGTTGAGCTTCGAGATGAGCCCTCTCGCGAAGCTCATTCACTATCCACCTCTACGGATAACACGACGCTGCCGCCTATACTCTCGAGCTTGCTGATCGCGTGCTTCGAAGCGCTATCGACCTTGACCACTATGGGCCTGCTTACACTTCCCCTACCGAGCAGTTTATTGTAGCCTATCCTACTTAAATCCAACTCTAGCCTGCCGTCCTCAAGCTCTTTAGCTATACCTGAAGAGATCAGTTCAGGGAGTATCTCATCCAGCTCGCTGAGGTTTATGCTCCTCACCTCTCTAATCACGGCTCTGGGCCTCTTGAATCCTCTCCTTCCTCTACCGAAGTAATCGGGTTCGTAAGCTGTCACCCAAGTCCAGAGGTGTTTCTTAGTTCCCGCTATCCCGAAACCTCCTCTCCTACCGCTCTTCCTGTGTTGTCTCTGTATACCGTACCCGTGGAGCCTGGACCCCCTCATCTTCCTCGATTTCTTACGCCTCCTAGGTATGCTGCTCATCATACCATCCTCCTGATGAGCGTATTTATCTCCTTCCCCCTATATCCCAGCTCCCCACAGTCGTTCCAAGCCCTCTTAGTAGTCCTCTTGAAGCCTCCTTCGGGAGGATGGAGCCTGAAGTAAGGTTTCATCCACTCTAACTTATGCAGGTAGACTTTTTTCGTGAGTAGAGCATCAGCTAATTCCTCAGTGCTTGAGAACTCACTGTTCTTAGAGAGCCACTCATCTCCCAACTTACCTCCATCTCTGAGCTCTCCTCTCTCCCTCAGCATTATTACGAGCGTGTCCCTATCCACCTCACCGTAGGTCGAGTAGTCCTTGACCTTATGGAGCATCCCTCTGTACGACTCCGTGAGAGGCACTAGCGTCGCCCAGAACTTCCTGCGTAGGTAGAGCATCTCCAAGGTCCTCTTGATATCAGGCTTCACATCAACCCTACCCCTTATCCTGACTACAGCTATCAAAGGGATCCCTTCCAGATCCACCACCTCCGGGCGTACCCGCCATCGAGCGCGGAGCGCCTAACGGGTACGCTCCGACTCGAGTGAGAGGCTCAGTTTAAAAATAGAGATGTTCACCTTCTCCAATCGCTCGGGAGGTTCATAGTGAGCAGCTTGCGGAGAGCATCTTGTAAAGCGAAAGCGTAATTCATCCTGTCCCTAGTGTGACCTTTCGAGAATATCCTAACGTCTTGTAATCCACCTAACCCTAGAAATATCTTCGCTGTCTCGTTACCAGCTATCCCGAGCTTCCTAGGTGCTGGGAGTAGGGTCACTCTCACTGAGCCGGATGCCCCAGTGACAGCTGCAGCTATCGAGTGAGGTCTCCCGCAGCCACACTCCCAGGATCCGCACCCCTTCCTGACTTTTATCGTATTAAGCTTAGCGTTTCTGATGGCATCAACTAAAGCTATACTGAACTCCTTTCCCTTGCCCTTCCCTACCCCTACGTAGTTCATCCCATCGCCTACCGCAGCCACTACCCTCAGTTGAGTGAGTTCACCAGCATCAGTCTGCCTCTGTACTCTGATCACCTCTATGACTTCCTCCTTGAGCCCTGGAACGAGAGCGTCAACTATCTCCGGCTCCTGAATGGGTATTCCCCTCCTCAATATCTCCTCTAAGCTCCTTATCCTACCCTCAGCTACTAAGCGACCGACCCACGTCCTCGGGACCCAAGCTCTCTCGATCTCGAACTCTTCCTCTGACATACTAACACCTCTCCATACAGCTCTTCTTAATCGTTTCTGAAGGGAGCTTCTCTCACCCCATCTAGGACTGTCTCGAAGACATCAGGCATGACCTTAGGATCAGCCCCTCTCCTCAGGTACTCTGAGAACTGCCTCTCGAAGGAATCCCTATCCTCCTCTTCAAGCTTGGAGGCGAAAGATGATATGTGTTCCCCCCTTATCCTCTCCTCATCCGGTAGTATCTCCTCGGAGTGAGGTACATTTATACCTGCATCGAGAACACCCTTCAAAGCAGCATACAACCTAGAGCCCCTAGTTGACGGGAACCTCCCTATATCCAAGATAGCTTCGGTGACTCCTGCTTTCTTAGCCCTCAATGCAGCTAAGTAACCTGTTAGGTAAGCAGCAGGTAGGTTCTTCCCACCGTAAACCCAACCGTACCTCTCCAGCTCCTTGGAGAGAGCGTATGCTATCACCTCATCCCCCTCCTCCTTGAACTTAACGAACTGCACTATTATGTACCTGTTGGTCTTCCTAACGACCACTCTAGGCTTTCTACTCTTCAGTAATGCTAATCTCTTCAAGTAATCTGTCTTCCCTTCCCTTCTTCTCCTGAACTTTACCTTATACCTCCCTGACCTCGCCAAGCAGGTCACCCCCTAGTTACGTGTGCCCTTAGCTGTGAGACACTGTTGAACGTAGAGAGCCTCTTATATAGCTCCCTGTAAGTCTTAGTGTCTATCATCCCTTCATCCCTCATCCTCTTAAGCTCCTTCCTCAAGGCTCTTATCTTCCTAATCCACCTCTCCTTCCTAGGGAGCTTGGAGTACTTACCTCCCTTCCTGCTACCAGGACCCCTCCTCTTTCGCCTCCCTCTAGCTCTCGCTCTACTTACACCCCTCTTTTGGAGGATCTCTATCGCTCCGGATCTTATCAACCTCTTTATATCATCCCTAGTCACGGCTTCGCTTATCACTTCTATCTTCTCAGGGTTTATCCTGACCCTACTCAAGCCCACACCAGCTACCTTAGCAGCTAACTTCCTCTGGTACTCCAGATCCATGAGCTCACCCCCTCAGTTCGCTAACTTCAGCCCGAGCTTGGAGGCCTCCTCTTTCATCAAGACCCTCTTCCTCTTCCCTACAGTACGCGCTATGTAAACTATGACCTCCTTCTCTTCAGCGAGTCTCCTCAGCTCCTCTAAGTTGTGAACGACTACGGGTCTCCTGCCTGAGGGATGGAGCCCTCTAACCTCCTCGGGGTTCTTGTAACCTATAGTAGGTTGCTTCGGCCTGCTCTTCAACTTCAGTCTCTGCTTGTTATCTATACCCCTAGGCTTTCTCCAGCTCTTCACAGCTCCTACCTTTCGGTAGAGAGCGAGGTTCAAGAACCTAGGCTTCCTCTTCTTCAACCTATCCAACAACTTCTTCCTATCGGAGCTCATCTCACCTCACCACGTAGATACCGTCCATGAAGACCCTAGGATCCTTCTTCTTTATCTTAGTCGCCAACCTTATGTTAGCTGCGGTCTGACCTACGTCCTCCTTCGAGATCCCCTCTATGTAGATCCTGTCGCCCTCCACTCTAACCTCGGTATCCCCTACTATCTCAGCGTACCTAGGCGACTTCTCACCTAAGAAGTTGGAGATCTTGACCAGTTTCCTCTGAGGGTCAACTTCCACCTTCATCGGGAAGTGAGCGTATACTATCACCATCTCCTTACTGAAGCCCTCGGTAACCCCTCTGATCATGTTCCTTATGTGAGCGGCTACTGTTCCTAAGTAAGCTCTGTTGAACTTCCTCGTCCCGAAGGTCCTCACCCTAACCTTGCCCTCCTCCACTGAGAGCTCTATCATATCCCTGTGAAACTCCCTCTCCAAAACCCCCTTCGGTCCCTCGACCCTTATCCTGCTCCCGTACGCTGAGACCTTAACGTCGTCAGGTACCGAAACGCTCAACTCCATGACTGAAGTCACTAACTTAGCGTACCTCCCCATAGCGATCACCTCAGTAGCAGTAAGCTATGAGGACCCCTCCTATCCCCCTCCTCTTAGCTTCCCTGTGCGTCATAATGCCCTGGTTAGTCGAGACTACTATAACCCCAACGTTCTCAGCGGGCAAGTATATCTTCTCCCACCTCATGAACTCGTTAGCCTTTACCGGGAACCTAGGTTTTATCGCTCCGGCCTTGTTTATCCTACCGCTCAACTTGACTACGTACTTCCCTAACCTACCGTCATCTACGTACTCGAAGTCCTCTATGTACCCTTCCTCCTTCAAGACCCTCAGGACCTTCCCTGTGAGCTTTGACGCTACGTTTATCACAACCTCCCTCTTCCCTATGAGAGAGCCGTTAGTGAGAGCGATCATCGCATCAGCTAAGGGGTCCAACCTGGTCATGACACCACCTCACTCGTACTTCCTCCAGCCCATCAGGGGAGCTACCTCTAAGAAGCAGGACCTGCAGAGGTAAAGACCGTACTTCCTTATCACCCCTTGACCCACTCTACCGCACCTCCTGCAGATGTAAGCCCCTTTCCCCTTCGTCCTCACCTTCTTCTTAGGTTTCGCCATTCTCCCACCTACTCACCCGCTTGGACGACCTTCAGATTTAAGTACTTCTCAGCGAAGACCATCGATTCAAGCTTACTGACCCTTTGCCTCAGAGGTATCCTCTTCTTCATCCTCTTCCTAGCTATCCTGTAGCCAGCCCTCCCTATGCTAACTATCACGTCCATCCCGAATATCCCTATATCCGCTCTGTATTTGACACCAGGTATGTCTATGTGCTCCTTTATCCCGAAAGCGAAGTTACCAAACTCATCGAACGAACTAGCTTTCACCCTCCTTCCTACAGCTTCAGCTAACCTATCGAGAAGATCAACTGCTTTCTTCCCCCTTACAGTAACAGATACAGCTATCGGCTCCTTCTTCCTTATTCCAAATTCTCTTATTGTCCTCTTGGCTCTCCTCTCTACTGGTTTCTGCCCTGTGAGTTCTTCTAACACTTTTCCAGCTCTCTCAAGCATTTCCCCACTCCTACCGACAGCTATGTTCAAAGTTACAGCCATCACCCTCGGGATGAGCATTGGGTTGCTCTCCCATCTCCTCAGGATTTCCTCCTTCACTTCCTCCAATATCATCACCTCACCTTGACCTTCGGCGTCTCCCTCCCTACCACCATTACGTTCCTAGGGACCCCTCTGTAGGTGAGCTCGGGGTTGTCGATATCACTGATCTCCACGACCTCCCCTAGCTCCTTGATGGTACCCAAGTGACCCGCCATCCTCCCTCTCGTGACTAGAACCAAGGACCCCTCTTGGAGCTTCAGTACCTCCTTTATCTCCTGTGAAGGGAGCTCTATCAATAGAGAGTCTCCCGGCTTCACCTCTCTCCCTATGCCGTCATCGAAGAGGAAGTTCCTGTTGTCGTGAGAGCTCAATTGCATGCGGCCTCCCCTGACGGTCCTCTTCCCCACCACCTTGACTACCTTCAGCTTGCTCTCAGTAGGTGGTATCTCGAGGAGCTTGAGGAACCTGTGGGGGTCGGGAATTACCCTGTAGTGCGAATCCACCTCCGGTATCGATATTACATCCATTAAGCCGACTTGGAACTTGTAATCGTAGCGAGGCTTCCCGTCCACGTAGATTTTCTTCATACTTATTATCTTTCTAGCTTCCCTCGTCGTAGTAGCTAACTTCAAGACGTCCCTGACGATCAGGAGGAGGGGTATCCCCTCGTCTATTGGATGAGGCCCCGGCCTGGGCTTGACCACCCAGACCTTCTCCCTCTTAGCTACAGGATAGTAGCCAGGAGCTGCTAATCTCTTGAGGTGCCTTGAACCTCCCATCTTCCCCATGTTCACTCACCCTCCTCCACTATTTCCTCAGCCTTAACTCCCTTCCTCTCTAGGATGCTCTTCCTAGCATTGTCCTTCAGGTGGAGCTTTGTTATGACCACCTTGGATGGGTTTATTGGGAAAGGGACCTCGGTACCGTCTGCTCTCTTTCTGACGACCCCCTTGATCGCTATTCTATACCTCTTCCTGTCAACAGCTATGACCTCACCCTCAGTACCCTTGTAATCTCCCCTAACCACTTTGACCCTATCCCCCTTCCTCACAGGGAGCGATCTTATACCGTACTTGCTCCTAAGCTCCTCGGATAGCGGGGCTGACATTATCTTAACCCTGTGATGAAGGGGAGCGTTGTAGAGGTACTTCCTCTGCTTACTAGGCTTACTCGAAGTCGTCCTCCGCATCAAGGCCACCTCATACTACTTGAGCTGAGACCACACTTAGACTGGGCCACCTCTCTATAGCTTCCTTAGCTACAGGCCCTCTGAATTCGGAACCCCTTGGGGTACCGTCGTCATTAACTAAAACAGCAGCATTGTCCTCGAAGACGATCCATTGGCCGTTCTTCCTCCTGTAAGGCATCCGCTGCCTCACTACTATCGCTTTGAAGGGTTTATGCATTAGGTCATACCTCCCCTTCTTGACTACGACAGAGACCATATCACCAACGCTCGCTGTAGGTACTCTGTCCTTCCTCCCCTTGTAACCGTGGACACCAATTATCATGAGTAACTTCGCCCCAGTATTATCGACGCACTTCAGCTTAGCCCTAATCGGAAGGCCGCGTGATATCTTAGGCTTTACACCCTCTACTTTCCTCCTCCTCGCTACCTTCGACATAGGCTCTCCTCACGCTAATTCACGCTACGATTTAAAAATATGTGGATGAATAGCATCAGTTACTATGCCCACATATTCACTGCGTAGGACTCATGAGCACCCCCTCCCCTTACCTTCACACTCAGAGGTTCTTTGAGGGCCTATAGTGGCAACAGTAGAGGTTAGCGTGCCTGGAGCTTAGCGTACCTTCATCCTCTATTCACCGCGTACTTAATGCTTCGCAATCTCCCCATGGGGGTCTTACACTAGACCCCTCGATAGGTCGGATGGTGAGCCCGCTTGAGATCCCTAAGCTTGGATAACGCCCTAATGGCATCCTCCCTTACCCTCTCGATATCATTAGATGCGTCCACTGAGATGAGCTTACTTCTAGCTCTATAGTAATCTAACAGGGGCTCCGTCTCCTTCATGAAGACATCCAGCCTCCTTAGGATCTTCTCATAGCAGTCATCG
>JAVQRZ010000125.1:0-2665 GCA_033582115.1 Candidatus Korarchaeum sp.
TCATCGTCTATCGCTACTAAAACAATCTCTCCCTTTTCTGAGAGACTCTCCGCTCTCTTAAGAATATCTAAATGGGCTTTTCCCCAAGACTTCTTGATTATCATAAGTACGGAACCCTCTTCAACGGAGAAAGTGTGATGCTGTCCTTGAATTCCGAACTTCTCAGGTCCGACCCTAACGATACCGGAGATCCTCAATCTAGAGGAGTATTGATCTAGTTTAACCTTATCAACCTCTATCGTAAGCGTCATAGGGACTCTCTCCCCACTATCTGCTCTTATTCCATCTTGCTTGACCCTTCTGAAAGTCCTCATCGTCACTAGATCTCCCTTCTCAATCACCGTCAATAACCAGTACATATCGTTCAAACTATCGATCTTCACCTTGACCAATCCCTTCTTGAGATCCTCCTCTAGAACTCTCAAGGACGTTCACCTGACGAGTTTCACTGGACGGTGTATATAGCAAGACCAGCGCCTTTCCTCACTACATCTTTAGCTACGTTCCCGATTATAGCCTTAACTCCGACCTCATAAGCTCGATCGACTATTCTCTGAGTGATCACTCTATCGTAAACTATGTACCTCACTCCCTTAAGGTCGTTTAACTCATTAAGGAGCTCTCCTACCGAAGTCTCCTTCACGATGTTGAAGTCATCGTCTAGGAAGATGACCCTATCCGTGTTCCTAACTCTCTCATAGAACACTCTGAAAATCTCCGGAATCCTTGATAACCTCTCATCTACATCATAGGTTGCCTTCTTATTCTCGAGGACGGGCTTAGATTCTACTTGGGTGTATTTCTCCCTCATGAGTGATATACCTAGCTCCTTCCTCACGTCATCAGCTGAAACAACTGAAGATAATGCCTTCCTTATCTCCTTGGCTGTTAATTCCTCCACGACTTTCCCTTCAGGCGCTTTAGCTACATAATCAATATCCGTCTGTTCTAGCAGAGTCCTCAGAACCATCTCGCCGCCTCTATCTCCATCAACAAAAGCTATAGCTTCCTTCTCAGATATCAGTTTGACCAGAGATTTAGGGACCTTCTCTAAGGCTCCACCCATCGCTATCACGTTATCGAAACCGTACTTCAGTAGGTTCATCACATCAGCCCTACCCTCCACTACTATTATCTCCGGAGACTCCTCGATACCTCTACCTGCTGGGAGTTGCTCCTCTCCATAGAGTATGAAGCTCGACTTAGCACCCTCCTTTTCAATGAATTCTATAAGCCTCCTAAAGCTATCTTCCTTCTCGATAGACCAGTTCTTAAGTATTTCAGTAGCCCTCTTGGCGATTTCGTTTCTTCTCTCTTCTCTCTCATCAACTATCCTTACCAACTTGAAGTTAGCTTGATAAGGCCCAACTTTATCAATCGTTTCCATCGCAGCAATGAGGAGGGCTGTTCTAACTTTATCCAACCCTGAATAAAGTTCGACTACTCCCTTAGAGCCATCACCCTCTCTCCTTAATTTTATATTTATTCTACCGATCTTCCCGGTTCTCTGAAGCTCTTTGAGCTCTAATTCTGGTCCTAAAAGACCTTCTAGCTGCCCGAATATAGCACCTATGACATCGCTCGTCTCTACAACCCCGTTAACTGAGACTTCAAGCTTAGCTATGTACTTAGGATGGAAAGCATCCTTCTTACCTTCCATCAAGCTAATCATCCCTCCCAATACACTGTCCGCCCGCCAACTAGTCCCCAGAGGTCATCGATCAGCCTACGCTTTCCTCCCTACCTCCAGGGTCATCGAGTGGCGGGCGGTAATTATACGACACTTGCCGCTAATATAATCTCTTCGGATGACCCGGTACTGAGTAACGCTTATAGCTCTCATGCAGAGGTATGAGGCGGATGACTATGGGAACAGTCAGGGAGAGAGCTATCAAGCGAGTAGCTTACAAGCTTGTGAAGCAGTACCCAGATCTCTGGACGGAGGACTTTGAACATAACAAGATAATACTATCCCAAATAGCTGAGATAAAGTCTAAAACGTACAGGAACCGAATAGCTGGCTACATAACCCGCCTGAAGGTTAGAGAGAGACAGGGAACTCTCATATAATCTGCAGACCTCCTCCGGCACCTAGTTTTCATTGATTTCATTGATTTCAATAGAATAGTTTTTGAGCGGAGAAAGTGCAAAGAAGAGGATGATGAATGAACGAAAGCTTCTCAAAGCTAAAGGAGAGGATCCTAAGTAGGGATGCGAAGATATCGGTAATAGGGCAAGGCTACATAGGTCTCCCTCTAGCTCTCCTTCTAGCTGATTCTGGTTTTAACGTAATTGGGTACGATGTGAACCCTGAGATAGTAGAAGAACTCTCTAACGGCAAGACTAGGATGGAAAGCGAAAATGGGATAAGAGAGCTCCTGCTTAAGCATTTAAGGCGTAATTATCTTCCTACAAATGACATCCAAGAGCTAATAGGATCCGATATAATTGTAATAGCTGTTCCTACTCCAAGGAAAGACGGATCAGCGGATTTGAGTATGGTTATGCAAGCAGTTAATCTATCGATATCTGCAATCAAAAAGGGCGGTCTCATAGTAGTTGAGAGCACGCTTCCACCTAAGACTTTCGAGAGTATCATATTAATGGAGATAGGAAGAGCAGGTTTCAGGATAGGGGAAGATATCTTCGTTTCGTACTGCCCTGA
>JAVQRZ010000126.1:0-2969 GCA_033582115.1 Candidatus Korarchaeum sp.
ATAAGGAAAGGATCCAAGACGTACCTACATAGACAATACAGAGTGATCCTATCTGTTATGATCCTCATAGGTGTTTTCGTTTACATATTAGACCTCATTCAGAACCAAGGGATTCCCTACGTATCAGCTTCCTTCATGCTAGGTACCATAGCCTCGCTACTAGCTGGTTACATCTCGATGGACGCAGCCACTATCACAAACACTAGGGTAGCCCAAGCAGCTAGAGAGAGCAAGGAGAAACCGCTCGTCGTAGCTTACTTAGGTGGGCTCATCCTCGGGCTCATGGTAGTCTCCATGAGCCTAGCTGGAGTAGCAGGCATGTTCTTTCTCTACTGGTGGTTGAACGGATGGAGCGGCGTCGAGAGGATACCTACGTTGGTGATGGGCTTTGGTTTCGGCGCCAGTCTTGCTGCTCTCTTCGCACAACTCGGCGGTGGGATCTATACGAAAGCCGCTGATGTAGGAGCTGACTTAGTGGGTAAGGTCGAAGCGGGTATACCTGAGGACGACCCGAGGAACCCTGCTGTGATAGCAGACAACGTAGGTGATAACGTCGGAGATTGCGCGGGTAGAGGAGCTGATCTCTTCGAGTCCATATCAGCTGAGAACATAGGTTCTATGATAATAGGAGCAGCTCTCTACCTATTGACGAAAAACATCTACTTCATATTCTTCCCGCTCGTAGCAAGGGCTATGGGTATAGTAGGCACTCTAGTTGGATCTCTCTTCGTTAAGCCTAGGAAGGGGGAGATGCCCGTATCTGCGATGAGGAGAGCTCTCATAGCATCTGTGATAACTACAGCAGCGCTCTTCTACTTCATAACCTCCTGGTTCGGTAAAGGTCACGAGTACCTTTATCTAGCCTCCCTCCTAGGGATGGCTGCCGCTCTGGTAATAGAGCTAGCGATAGAGTACTACACAGAAGCTCACAAGCCAGTGCTTGAGATAGTGAGGGCTACTGAGACAGGCCCAGCTACTACGATACTCTCAGGTCTCTCCGTCGGAATGGAAGCTCCAGCCATACCTGTCATCTCAGTACTAGCAGCTCTAGGGGCTTCCTACTACTTAGGTGGGATCTACGGACAGTTGAATGGAATACCAGCTCACTTCGCAGGGATCTACGGGACGGTAGCTGCTACTATAGGGATGCTCTCGTTAACGGGGATAATACTAGCGATGGACGGCTACGGACCCATAGCTGATAACGCTAGCGGGATAATAGAGATGGCTGGTATTGAGGAGGAGGTCGGTAGCGAGGTTAAGGATATCCTGGATGCTGCTGGAAACACAACGAAGTCCTTAGCCAAGGGGTTCGCGATGGGAAGCGCTGCGATGGCTTCTCTCCTGCTCTTCCAAGCTTACGTCGATGTCGTCAGGATAGAAGACTTCAACTTAATGCAACCAGTAACTCTAGTGGGGCTCCTAGCTGGAGCTATCCTGCCGTTCTTCTTCTCGAGTAGAGCTGTAAGAGCTGTAGGGAACACTGCCTGGGAGATGATAAAAGAGGTTAGGAGACAGTTCAAAGAGATTCCAGGTATACTTGAGGGTAAAAACGAGCCTGATTACGCTAAATGCGTTGACATAAGTACGAGAGCAGCTCAGAAGGAGATGATAGTACCTAGCTTGGTCTCACTAGTAGCTCCTATAATCGTAGGAGTTCTACTAGGTCCTGTCTCACTAGGAGGCTTCCAGATAGGAGTCACAGCAGCTG
This sequence comes from Candidatus Korarchaeum sp., assembly GCA_033582115.1. GTDB lineage: Archaea > Korarchaeota > Korarchaeia > Korarchaeales > Korarchaeaceae > Korarchaeum. Next base: position 1,712 of record JAVQRZ010000126.1, read on the forward strand.
GTGTGATGCTAGCTTTCCTCATGAACACTGGAGGAGCTGCTTGGGATAACGCGAAGAAGTACATAGAGAGGAGTGGGAAGAAGGGGACTGAGGAGCATAAGGCTTCTGTGATAGGCGATACTGTCGGTGACCCACTCAAGGACACTGCTGGACCGAGCTTGCACGTGCTCTTGAAGCTAGTGAACAATGTATCTATCGTGATGGGATCTGCTATAGTTCTTTACTCTCTTTACCTTCTTGGATAAAAATATTAGAATTCCCTCTCATATTTTTGTTATTAAATCCTAGTGATGAGAGCAACTAACGGTTTTTATAATTACTCTTACCACGGTTACTCCAATGCAAGTAGACAGATCTAAGGTCTACAGAGCTATTATTCTCTTCGGATTAGTCAGCTTCCTAGGAGATATCATCTATGAAGGAGCTAGGGGAGTTATTCCATCTTATCTAGCTTATTTAGGCGCATCAGCTTTCTTAATAGGATTAGTGTCAGGGATCTCTGAGTTCATCGCCCTAGTGGTCAGGCTTATCGCGGGGATACTGACCGATTTAACCGGGTCTTATTGGAAGTTCTACCTCTTAGGCTATGCCCTTATAGTCTCGATACCACTGATAGGGTTCTCTAACGCGTTGCCCGTAGTGATCACATTGATAGTTCTTGAGAGAGTAGCTAAAGCCATAAGGACACCCGCTAGAGACTCCTTGATATCTTTCATCTCCAAGGGGGTGGGTTTGGGGAAGGCCTTCGGTATCCATGAAGCATTAGATCAGTTCGGAGCTATACTAGGCCCCCTCCTGATGGGAGTCATCCTCCTTACTACTATGAGCGATTACTCGATAGCTTTCTTAACTACCCTCGTACCTTACCTAGCGCTCTTAGCTTCAGTTGCATACGTGTACAAGAGTTACCTCTCCGTGAGGCCGGTTGAGGATAACGGTGTTAAAGCTGGAACCACCATATACAATCGTGAGTTCTGGTTATATAACACCTCGGTCCTTCTAAACACAGTGGCCCTCATTCACGTCTCACTGATAGTGCTAGTCTCAAGCAGCACATTTAACCCAGCTGTCGCGGCTTTCCTTTACACGCTAATTCAAGGAGTGGATATGTTCTCAGCTCTCCTCGCGGGAGCTATGTTCGATAGGTTCGGAAGGATCTCCCTCTGCTTACCCTTCGCTCTCTCCATCCTTCCCTCGATATTAACACTTCTAGGTGGGGGAACGAACTTGATCTTAGCAGCTGTAGTCTATGGATTCG
>JAVQRZ010000127.1:0-2687 GCA_033582115.1 Candidatus Korarchaeum sp.
AGATATTACCTTCGATTGTGATGTATGTCGCGTTGAGTCGATAAGACCTTTAATAGATCCTGCAACGCTTAGCTTGGATGAGATAGCGAGGCTCATCGGTATATCCTATGAGTCAGCTGCTAAGATGTATATATACCTCAAGAAAGCTTACAATTCCTCAGCTAATCTCCTTAAGAGTGGAAGGCTTGGAGAATACATAGGAAAAGCTGATATAACTGCCGATCCTGACGACATGCTCGCTGGTATACATGCTATATTGAAGCTCTCTGTTGAGGAAGGTAGTTCTTCGGAGGATGGAAACCTCCTTCAGTACGAGAGCAGGGACAGGGATAGTGTCCTGAGCTTGCTCGCTAGACTTGAGCACGTGAGGGAGAGGTACTCTAGGGTTATAGTCCCCTATGCAGGCGAGATAGTGGATCACTTAGGTTACGGGAAGCTTGTTGTAGTAGACCTAGGGAACTTGGACTCCGAACTAACCGATATAGTAGTCGGTAAGACCTTATTGACTCTCCTCCATAGAGCTAAAGCGATGAGGATGGGTTTCCAGGAGAAAAGAATCCCTATCCCAGTCTTCACCGTTCTGGAGGAAGCTCACGCTCTAATACCCTCTAACGAGAGGACTTACACATCCTTAGCAGCTGCTCAGATAGCTAAAGAGGGTAGAAAGTTTGGTGTAGGTCTTTGTTTAGTTAGTCAAAGGCCCAAGGGTCTCAACGCAGATATACTCTCGCAGATGGTCAACAAGATAGTGCTGAGGATAATAGAACCGGAGGACCAAGCTTACGTTAGGAGGACTACTGAGTTCCTGAGTGAGGACATGCTAGACTACCTACCATCGCTGGATGTGGGTGAGGCTATTTTAGTAGGTCCTATGGTGAGGATACCAGCTCTCGTTAGGATAAGGTTGTCCGGGGCTAAGAGGAAGGGAGAGAGTCTCAAAGCCCGTGAGCTCTGGAGGAAGGGAGTTGAGGGGAGGAAAGAGGACTTCCAAGATGATTACTACTCTACCATAGGGGATTGACAATGAAAGTTGTTCACATCTCCGACAGCCACTTGGGGAAGGTCCAGTTCAACTTGGCTGAGAGGGAGGATGATTTCTACTCGTCCTTCAGTAGAGCTGTGGAGCTAGCTATCTCCGAGGGGCCGGACTTGGTGATACACACGGGGGACCTCTTCGATAGCTACAGACCACACCCTAGGGCTTTCGTTAGGGCTTTCGACTCCCTGATTAAGTTAGTTGAGAGGGGAATACCTATTGCGATAATAGAGGGGAATCATGAACTCGGTCCTGATGTCGCTAGGAGACAGATAACCTCTCCTTTAGTGAACCTAGAGTCTTTGTTCTCTAGAGTGGGTTACGAGAAGATGTTCATCAGGCTGAACGCTAGAGTTGAGAGGATCGGTGATGTAGTAGTAGCCGGTTTGCCTTACAAGAGTTCGGGAAAAGACGTCTCTAGGATGATAGAAAAGTTAGAGGAGAAAGTCAAGGAGACCTGCAGGTGCTCTTCGATCCTGATGATCCATCAAGGGGTCAATGGGTTCATCAGGACCTTCCACCCTGAGCTCGAGTTCTCCGATATAGCTAGGACGAGCTTCGATTACGTAGCTATGGGGCATTACCACAACAAGGTCGTGAGATGTACGGGGCGTAGGTGCTTCGCGTACCCAGGGTCAACAGAAATCGTCGAGCCGAGGGAAGCGTTCACATCCGACGGTAGGAGGTACATCCTCTCCGTCGAGTTAGGTAACGATAGTGTAGAGGTCAAGGAGCTACCTCTCGAGACCAGACCTTTCATCGCTTTCTCGGATACGATTAAGAGCACTAGGGACCTTTACATGCTGATAGAGAGACTCAAGGGATCAATAGTGAACTCCAAGGAGAGGCCTATCGTTTATGGCAAGCTTCGTATCGCTGGTAATATGAGAGCCGGCTTCGCAGCGGGAGAGATCAAGAGGTCGCTTTCTGAGTCCTCCCTCTACGTCTCGATCAGAGAGAAGCTCGAAGAGGAGGAAGAGCTCTTCGGAGAGCCGCCTCATTCAGGAATTGAGGAGAGCATCTACCAGCTGATAGGGTCAGCTAGGATCGAGAGAGAAGTCAGGGAGCTCGCGATGAGGGTCTTCGAGATATGGTACAAGGAAGGGAAGAGAGGGAAGGACTTCGTGGATGAGATCCTGAGACTGGTGAATGGACCTTGAGAATAAGGAGAGTCTACCTGGAGAACTTCGGCTCCCATAGGAGAACTGAAATCACCTTTTCGGATGGAATAAATGCTATAATTGGTAACAACGGCGCAGGGAAGACTACTATACTCGAAGCGATAGCTTACGCGTTATACCACAGGACGGACAGATCGTTAGAGGAGCTAATAATGATAGGGACTCCTAAGATGAGGGTAGAGCTCGAGTTCGAGGTAGGTGGGAGAAGCTACTTAGTGATCAGGGAGAGGAGTAGGGATGGCACGACATCAGCTGAGCTCTATGAGATCGCTCATGGGAGCAGGAAGTTCCTTCAGAGAGATCAAACTAAGGTCTCCTCACAGATAGAGGCTATACTAGGATTCAGTAGGGATGTCTTCCTACAGGGGATCTACGTGAGGCAGGGTGAGATACAAGCCCTGCTTGAAAGCCAACCAGCCAAGAGGAAAGAGCTTATCGCAAGACTGTTAGGTATAGACATATTGGAGAGG
>JAVQRZ010000128.1:0-1593 GCA_033582115.1 Candidatus Korarchaeum sp.
GCACTCGCTGACGCTGGCCCCGGTGCGCGCCCTGCAGAAAAAGTTCGGACGGTTCTCGGTCTTGCAGCTCGATGCTCACTCCGATCTGCGCGAGAGCTTTCAGGGCACCTCTTGAAACAACTTAGATATCGCCTTAGAGAAGAGCTCAGCATCCTTCCTGGTCCCAAAAACTACAACGTTCTCTACTTCATCCAGTAGGAGCACAGATACCTCGTAGTTGTTGAGCTCATCCCTGATCATACTCAGCAGGATGTCAGGGTCCTCAGGTAGTTTCCTCTTAATTACCTTAAAAGGTATGGTGTTCTTGACGACGTTAGCTATTCTATATATGGAGGACGCATAATCATCAACATCTATCTTAACGTAGAAGGTAGATGCTTCCTCCAGTACCTCCCCTATTAGCCTTAACCTGTGAGTCTTCCCCGTTCCGAACTCCCCGACCAAGAATATTACCCTCTTATCCTCACCTCTTACGACGCCTTGGAGAAGCTCAGCCAATCTATCATCCACGTCAGTATCAACGTGAACTTCCTTAACTTCCTCCAAGCTCTCACTACTGAGGTAAGCGAAAGGATTCGCTCTCAGCATCCACCTCAGATAGCCCGCTTCTATCACCTTTATGTCGCTCTCATCAGGCATCCGTTTACCCTCTCCTTCCCCACGCTTAAGGTGGTGTATCGAGTTTATATACTCTTCCTCTCAGTAAAAATGTTACACATCTCAAGGAGAAGGTGATTTCGATGAAGCGCATCGGAAGGACCTCAATGGTCTCCCTAGTGATTCTGCTAATCTCAGTCTCTCACATATTTGCTGCAGCTGATATATTATCTGATAAACCTTATTACATACTCACAGAGCTGACCATCTTCTTTCAGAGCGAGTCCAAAGCCACTCTAATATTGAATTACAGCTGGTACGGGATGATGGCGACTGATATAGAGGACTTACTATCCAAATATCCCGGAGGTGAGACTAACTACACTCAAGGCTTCTTAGATTACGTTAGTAGGAACGTAGAGGGACCTTTCATAGCAGGGGACTTCGAGCTTTACCCCAGCAAGATGGAAGCTAAGATATCGAGGGAGAGAGAGGGTAACTACACCAAGAGAGTGAGCTTAACTCTGATAGCTGAGCTAGATGCTAAGAAAGGAGCCCCTAGGAGCAGCAAGGATAGGAAGGGCGTTATATACTCGACTAGAGAGGACCTGTGCAACTTATCCAAGATATACGTGAGGGAGGTGGATCTTCTGAACGTCACCGTCATCCTACCGAAGGATTATGTGATAAGTCTAGTGAGACCAACTCCTAATTCCATCTACACGATCAACTCGTCTGATGGCATTAGGGTAGTCGCCTCTTGGGTGATAAGGAACCCTGTTGTTGACACCAGGGGGTCCGCTGGTTACAGCGGCTGGTTTCACATAGGAGCTGTCAACTTAACTAAGGAGGAATTGGAGGTACTGAGATCCATGAGGAGCAGTATAGCTGAGATCAGGAAGCAAGCATTCTTACCTCTGGATGAGGAAGGGAAGAGGAAAGCGAAGGAACTCTTCGATCTCTTCTACAAGTTCTCGATAATGGCTCCTTATGAAG
>JAVQRZ010000129.1:0-2572 GCA_033582115.1 Candidatus Korarchaeum sp.
ACTACGGTCCCCGGGGTGGCTTTCATCCTCTCGTCCTCGAACCTGAGGAGGTGTGACGCTATAGCCTTCTCCCTCTTGGGATTCATACCTTCACTTTTCCTAGCTTTCAGGACTGAAATGATAGCTTACCTGCTCGCTGTAACGCTGATCCTTTATAAGAGGAGGTTGATAGGTCTAGGGTTTATGATACCGGCTCTCATACTGGCTATGATATCCTTCGTTGGCGTAGGGGCCTTCAGATCGATAGCAACAGGGTTAGTTCAGAACCCCCTCCTCTCAGTACTCTACAGACCTACTATAACTGTTGAGGCTTTAGATACTATGGTCAGGATCTATGGGATGAGACCTGTGACGAACGGTTACATTCACCTAGCGGCGATCTCCTCCCTAGGGTTGGTAAGTGGTCCGAGGTACGGCCCTAGGAACCTGATCGGTAGGTACACGATGGGAAGGACCGATGTCTCAACGACGGCCACCCTAATAGGAGGTCCCCTCCTAGATTGGGGATTAATCGGAGCTCTAGGCATGAGTTTACTTTACTCCTACATGCTTGCTCTCTCCCAAAAGTTCGCGGGGAAGAATGAGGCCCTCCTAGGCCCCTACGCTGTGATATACTCCTACATGATAGTTGGCATCGAGACCGGGATACTGGACCTCAATGTCTACATATACCTCATCCTCTCGGCTTTGATCGTAGTGTTCTCATTGAGGTCTAGGAAGGATGGATCTCCATAAGGTCCTAATACACCCATCCACGGGTATAATGGGCGTGCTCGCACTGATCCTACTTTCCGGTGTAGCGAGGTTCGGTTTATCGTTAGAGTGGCTCATAGTCTCGCTCTCAGGTGCGGTAACATTCACTATAGGGTCTCTCTTATCAAAGTCAATTGAGGATAACCCTATCTATACACTCATAATCTCTGAGGTAATCGTATTCGTAGTAATATTCTTCTCGTTCTATAGGATAGCTGGTTACCTCTCCCTCCTCATATCCTCAACTTGGCTGAGTGTAGCGAACATATCATCCCTTTTGATTCAGCTTAAAGAGATGAGATCACCTGTATACTCTCTCTTCACGTTCCTTGTAGGATCTATCTTCGTGATATACTCCTACCTGACCGTTCCTAGCGTCAGCGAGCTGAGGTCTTCCTCCACTACGCCTCTCGGGGGAGCTTTCGGTATGCTCCTGATCTTCATATCATACCCCAGTATCTTCTCTTGGTTATTAGAGCTCAATAAGAAGGTGCTCTCAGCTTCATTATCGCTCTTCAGCGTGATCCTAATGCTACTCCACGGGTTCAGGGCTGATGCTATCTTGATAATACTCTCCACGTTCCTACTCCTCTCAAAAAGGAACAAAAAATTATCCTATTTAGTTTTAATATCTATATTTTTCCTTTATGTAGGGATAGATGCTATAAGAACTGAGCTTAAAATATCGATCCTGGAGAGACCGTTCTTCCGCTTAGGTACTACTTACTACTACTCCAAGGAGCTAGCTTCATCCTTCTTGAAGCTGCTCCCAGTCGAGCCGTTCTGGCTTACCTCAGTACCCCTACATCCATCTCAAGCAATAGGGAGGGGGATCTTCGGTAAGGACTTCGGGATAACTCCTACGATCTTCGTAGGTATGTTAATGGATCTCGGCTTCCTCGGGATGCTCCTCCTATCGGCCCTCCTAGGCTTGGTCTCAGGCTACTCCCACAGGAAGTTCCTGGAGGGAAGGGATGTGTTCTCATACTCTCTCATATGGCCTCTTCTGATAACAAGAACTGAGGTAGGGATGACTCAACTGGATCTCGCTTTAGTATTTGGTTCTATAGTGTTCTCCCTCATACTCAACTTTTTTAATAGGTCCCGGATGTCACGCTCGGGGTAAAGCATGCCGTACTACTACCACGGTCCAGTGACGCCCGGCGGTAGGAAGCCCACGGGCGGCAAGATAAGAGTGAGTAGAGGTAAGAGGAAGAGCGAGGCAGGTAGATCACCAGCTTTCACGACGATAGGGGAGAAGAGACTCAAGTTCGTGAGGGTAAGAGGAGGGAGCATGAAGCTGAGACTAATATCAGGGAGTCAGGTAAACGTAGCTATAGGCAAGGGTATTACTAGGAGGGCTAAGATACTGGGGTTCATCGAGAACCCGTCAGATAAGGTGCTCAGCAGGAGAGGTATAATAACGAGAGGTGCCCTAGTTAAAACAGAGTTCGGTATAGTGAGGATAACCTCTCGAGCAGGTCAGCACGGCATCCTGAACGGAGTACTAGCGAGGGAGGAGGTTGCATCGTAGGGGAAAGAAGGTCATCTATCCCTCCTACTTCGATTCGAAGTTGAGTAGGAAGAGCGGTAGGAGAGTTCCCAAAGGTCTCTCAGTAAGGGGACCAACTCTCCAGGATGTCATTAACGCCTTAAAGTCCCTTTCAATTGATTTCGAAGTTGAGAAGGATAAAAAGAGGCCCTCAAGATGGTATAGGTTTGAGGGAAGGGTCTTAGTCGATCATAAAGGGAGGAAGGAGGAGCTCCTCAAGCTCCTAGCTGCTGAGATGGTGAGGCAGAGGGTTGAGGTTCCTAGGGG
>JAVQRZ010000130.1:0-9734 GCA_033582115.1 Candidatus Korarchaeum sp.
CAGTCATCACTTACGAGCACAGCTACCATGTAACTTCCCTCACCTATCCTCCAGAGCGAGGCGAAGTAGCCTTCACCCCTCTGGTACTTGACGCCCATCCCAGCTAGGTAACTCTCGATCTCATCCATCAGTTCGACTGACAAGCGAACACCTACTCACTCTAGGGTAACTCAATAAAAAACCACGCCTTGAAAGCGTGATGAGGTTGCTAGTAGCGGTAGGTTCAACTAACCCCGTTAAGGTCGAAGCCGTGTGGAGAGCCTTCTCGAGGTTCTGGGAGGTAGAGGTCAAGGGTGTGAAGGTAGACAGCGAGGTACCAGCTGAACCTTTTGGTATGGCAGCCGTTGAAGGGGCTAGGAACAGAGCTAGGAAGGCCTTGAGCATGCTCAACGCTGACTTCGGGGTCGGTATAGAGGGGGGTATTTTCCACCTCTTCAGTAGGTACTACTGCGCTGGCTTCGTGTGGGTGGAGAGGAGGGATGGTTCTTACAGCACCGGGATGAGCGGCTGGTTCGAGTGTCCGAGGAGCTTCTTGCCCGAGCTACTTGCTGGAGTTGAGCTAGGAGACTTAATGGCGAAGTTAAGCGGGAAAGCTAATATAAAGATGGAGGAGGGAGCTATAGGGTTCTTCACAAGAGGAGCTGTCAATAGAGTCGACTTATACACTCACGGTGTCCTCATGGCTCTAGCTAAGTTCGTAGCAGCTGAGAGGTGGCCGAGGTGATCTCTTGCTCCTGGTAGGTGTCATGGGCAGTAGGAAGGAAGCTCTTATGAAATCCTTAGTGAGGGCGTTAACCAGCAGGGGATACAGGGTAGCTACTGTTGCTCAAGTCAGGAGGTTAAGAGTCCCAGAAGAGCTTAAGGAGTACGCTGAGGCTGGAGCTGGGTTGAGGATGGCTTGCTCGACAGATAAGGTGCTGATATCCTCTAACTTCCCCCTCAAGGAACCTGATAGTATTGTAAAAGTGTTATCTTGTTTAACACCTATAGAACCAGATGCTGTGATCTTCTTAGGGTTCGAGGATGAACTAGCGAGGGAGGAAAAGCTCATGAAGGTTGTAGTGGCTTCCAGTCTATCTGAAGCTAAGCAGTTGATCGAGAAGGTATCTCCACCTTTAGTAGGCGTTTACTCAGAGAGGGGTCCTCTAGAAGGCGGTTTCTCAAGCATAGACTCCTTAGTAGAGGCTTTAGTTGAGGAGGGGATCAGGAGGAGATTACTGCAATCTTCCCCAGGTAGGCTTAAGGTGGACGGTTAAGCTTAATACTTGAGACTACGCAGTAGTCGGATCGAGATGCTCACACTCAACTTGGAAGTGACTGAAGTGAGAAAGACTCAATCCGGAGTGCTGTTATCTTTGAGTAGGCCGAGCGGTGTAGAGGAGATCCCTCCTCCTGAGAGCGAGGAGGAAGCGATGATGTTCCAAGTGATGAGAGCGATGGAGAAGTACATGAGACTACCCATCCCCTTCTCCCAGCCCTCACTACCTACTGTTACGATATTGCTGAGCGATGATGAGTATGAGAGGATCGGGAGACCTACTGTGGGGGACAGTTTGAAGTTAGTCATATCTAAGGAAGGGGCTGAGAGGTTCAGAATCGGCGTAGATTACTGACCCAAAAAATCTTTATTAGGTCTCATATACCGAGTTTTAGGATGTCTCTAGAGGAAGCTATTACTGTTAGCAAGAAGGGAAAGAGGGAGCTGAGAACCTTAGTCTCAAGGGGGAGGTTCGTCCTCATAGAGTACAGAGATCCGATAACCAAAGAGAGGACTGAGGACAAGTACAAGCTCGTTCTCATCCATGAGGACGGAAGCTTTCAGGAGTTCTTCGTGATACCAACTAAGACGGAAGGGAGGAGCATGCTAGTGGAACCGAAGGAGAAGAAAGGTAAGGAACTTAAGGTGTGGAACCCGGCCACAGGAGAGGTCGAGGACATGTTTCCTCAATGAAAAGTCAAACTTGACCCGTCATAAGTTGCATCAGTATCATGACAGCATCGAGTACGTCTCTAGAAGCTATCACACCGACCGGTTTGTTTTCCTTATCTACGACAGGTAGGTGCTTCACATCAGCATCCCTCATCTTCCTCAGAGCCTCTGTTATCGGATCGCTCGGGGATATTGTTATGGGGTTCTCAGTCATCATCATATGTATCGGAATACCCTTCCCTATCTTACCGTTGGCTGCAGCGAACCTGAGGTCCCTATCCGTGAAGATTCCAACTAACTTTCCGCTATCATCTACTACTAATATACTACTTATTCTCTTCTCGTCCATCACCTTTGCGGCTTCCTCCACAGGAGTATTCATCTTCACGGTCACGGCCGGGGATGTCATTACGTCCTCGACCCTCAGGGGTAACTCACGCTTCCTCCTCAATAAGGGCATAGTATCACCTAAGTATGTTAGCAGTCCGAATATTTTAAAGGTGTAGCTTCGCGAATAATCATTATGACTTTGACTGCTCCCCTCGGAGCCCTTCCTCGAGGTTACAGCACGATGCTTGATGTGAACTTGATTGAGGAACCAGTTGCCTTTTTTAGAGTATCGTACTGTAATCAGTGATCATCATGAAGGGTGTCTCGAGGACAGCTATATCTATACCAAGCGACCTGATGGATAAGTTAAATGACTTGCTCCCTCGGATCAACGTTAAGAGTAGGTCTAAGGCTATATCTGAGGCAATATCCCTATACATAGCGGAGAGGTACTGGATCCTCTCAGAAGTAGATAAAGAAGTAGCAGGAGCTATATTGATTGTTTACGATCACCACAAGGGATCTGATGTAACAGAGATTCAACATAAGCACTTTGACCTCATAAGGTCTACATCGCATGTCCATATAGATGAGGAGAGATGTCTAGAGGTGGTGATCATCTTAGGGTCACTCTCCAAGGTCAAGCAACTATTTGCAGAGCTGCAATCCCTGAGGGCTATTGAAACCATAAAACCCTTCCTAATCCCTCTCGGGGGTAGAGAGGAGTCTCCTTAAGGCCTCCACTAGGGAATCCAGATTCACTGGAGGATCATTAAGAGGGATCGATAGCTTCTTGTATATTCTCAAGGCTGAAGGCATCTTAATGCCTATCTCCTCGAAATTCAATTGTTTCATGACCTCCAAGCCACCTCCAGCGATAAGTTTCCCTCTGCTCATGATATAGATCTTATCTGCTACTTCAGAGGCGAAATCAGAGTCCTGCGTCGCTATAATTACTAGCTTCCCCTTCTTCTTGAGTTCCCTCAGTAGGCCCTTTAGAACATTGATCCCCCTGACGTCTAAGGAGGAGCTGGGTTCATCAAGTAAGTAGACCTGCGGGTCAGATGCGATTAACCCAGCGAGAGCAACCCTAGCCGTTTCTCCCCCGCTGAGCCTGAATGGAGACCTTCTCTCGAACCCTAGGAGCCCAAATCTCTCTAAGGACGACTTAACCCTCACCCTAACATCTTCATCGCTTAGTTTAAGCTGCTTAGGTCCTAGAGCTACGTCCTCCTCGACGGTAGGTGCTATCAATTGATCCGAGGGGTCTTGGAAGAGGACCCCGCAGAGCCTCCTGTAGTCTGCTATATACTCTAGTTTCACGCCTTTGAACGTGATGTAACCTGATGTCGGTCTGATGAGCCCAGCTAAGAGTAGGAGTAAAGTGCTCTTCCCTGAGCCGTTAGGGCCGAGGAGGCAAGCTATCTCCCCCGAATATATGCATAAACTAACTTCATCGATCGCTTTAGTACCGTCAGGATACGTATAGCTTACCTCAAACGCGCAGAGATCCATCAGGACACCCTAAGCTAGTAGGGCGATGAGGGTATAAGTGAATGATACTGCTAGGAGGATCAGGGTGTCCCTCAAACTATTGCTCACCTTAGCTTCAATCACCCTGGACCTTAGCACTAGGGATGTATTGAAGGCATCCCTAGGGCCTCTGAAAAACAGCTCTGAAGCTGTTAGTGAGATTATCGAGTAATCCCCTATTAGCCTTCCCTCAATCAGTCTAGAGGTCTTAGCGAGTAGGAGCTTGCTGAGCGATCTCACGTACTTACCGATTTGGATCATCATTATCTCAAATGCAATACTCAAGTCCTTCCCGATGAGAGGCGTTAGTAACTTATCGAGACCGCCCAGCAGTCTCCTAGTCCCTAGCAGTTCGATGAAAGTGTTCAGCGTCAGCACAGCTGCAGCTACCCTCAGGGGTAGGAGCACCCCTCCGATCTCATGGATGATCCTAGGCAACATTATCACTGTAGCGAAAGCTAGCCAGACTATTGATGCCTTCAAGGACCTTTTGAAGTTCCTATGATCGCATATGATGAGGATCAGTGAGGATATTATCATTAAGACGATTATTTGAGGTATTCTCGACGAGAAAGACGCTAGAGATACTACAGCTATGCAGGAGAGGAGTGATATCAAGGGATTAGCGTGAAGTCTTCCTGATGAAAGCTCCATGTAGGAGAGCCACTCGTAGAAGGACCTCAAAGCCCTCTCTAATACCTTCTCAATACTCTTCCTCAAGACCTCATCCTCTTGACCAGGGAGGGTATTAGTAGAACCCCTACTCCTACTAGCCCGGCTATCACGTAAGCTACCTCATCCGGCAACCCTGGTAGTGTGTAGTCCGGGAATATCCCGCTCCAAACGGGTTCTGACTCCTTTATCCCTACTAGCTCAGCTGCCACATCGAGTGGTTCTCTATAGCCCACTATATTAGCACCTACAACACCGAAGAGAGGGCTTATCAGCACTAGAATGATTATAGCTAGGTAGCTTCTCTTCATAATCTCAACCCCCTGCTCGATAGGTAAGTGATTATAAGTGCCGTAGCTAAACCTTCCACCAAGCCTAGGGCTAAGTGCCACACCCCCATTACGGGTACGGTTATCGCTATCGGATATCCGAAGCTTGGGGAGAGCCCTAGCTCTACGCCGCAAGTCACTGCAGCTAGTGTTATACTCATCCATCCCGCTAGGAAGGCCGATAGGAACCTCTTTCCTTCACCTAAATACCTCAACGTAGCTTTATATATCGCGTAGCCCGCGAATACGCCTACCACTGCCATATTGAAGTTGTTAGCTCCTAGGGCAGTTATACCACCATCTCCCATCAGGAGACATTGGACGACTAAGTTCATGAACATCGCTAAGCAACCTCCGAAAGGGCCTAAGAGTATTGAGGCGAATGCACCACCGACGAAGTGAGCTGAGGTACCTCCTGGTATCGGCCAGTTCAACATCTGAGCGGCGAATATAGCTGCAGCCGTCACCGAGAGGTAATGGATATCGCCTCCTCTACTGAAGTATCTCCTGCCCGAGTAGATCACCACAGCTATGGATAGGATGTAGAGCGTTAACGCCACTACTGGATCCAGGAAACCATCAGGGATGTGCATAATACTCTCCTATGCGAAGAAGTATTACGCTATCTTAAAAATATTACTATTACTGATATCTGATAATACTATCTAATTTCGAGATTAAAGTCAGGCAGCTCAGCAACCTCAGGGTACCATAGACTCATCTTATTTACCTCAATGAGATTTTACGATATATGAACTAAAAGGATTATATTGGTGAAGTAAGGAGGCCATCTAATCACTAATATTTGAGGATTTAATAACTGAATGAGTGCCGCGGGATTTTCACACTAATAAACACTATTCGGCCGATTCTCCTATAGAGATATTTGAAGAGAGTTCAAGAGATTGGTAGCGTTAATAACTGTCTATCACATCGTTAGATCCTCGAAGAGCTCTTTGAGGAACTCGTTACCCCTGTACTTAGCCCATATCAAGCACGTCCCCTCACTTGAGACCATACACGGGCCGTAGGGTCTCTCAGGTGTGCAAGCCCTCATGAAGAGAGGGCAATCTACGGGTTTAGCGATTCCTAGCGTTATCTCAGGGCACCTACAACCTGGAAGCGTGTCGTCACGCCACTCAGAGAGCTCTTTTAGACCGCATGAAGGCATCAAACTCATAGCTCCTCCTTCAACACTAGACCGCTCTTAGGAACGAATCCTATTCCCCTCCAAGCTGCATCAACCACTTCAGTGGTTGACTCGATGAGTCTCAAGGCCCTCTTATTCCCCTCGTAACCGACAGCCCTGGAGTACTCGTTGAAGAAATCAGCCTCTCCGTTCTCGATCTGTTTCACTATCTCTAGGATCGAGAGTAGCACGTCTACAGGCTCGAAGCCGGAGACCGCTATAGGTATTCCATACTCCTCAGCGACGAACTCCCAAGCTGAAGAGCCTATTATCGTTGAAACATGTCCCGGAGCTATCACACCCCTTATCGGAGATCTTGGAAACCTCTCCAACACATACCTCATTATGGGTGGCGTGAGGCGGTGAGCCACGATCAAGCTTAGGTTATTCGGAATCTCACCTGAGTGGATAGGGCTCAGCACAGCTGGAGCCGTCGTCTCAAATCCAACAGCAAAGAAAACAGATTCTTTACCATCTCTAGCTATCTTAATAGCATCTAGCATCCCGTAAACTATCTCTACGTCAGCTCCTCTCTCCTTCGACTCTTCTAAGCTCCTAGGAAGGCCGATTCCAGAGCCCATCAGTCTGTAGCTGTCCCCAAAGGTCAAAACCCTAATGCCCTCCATCGCCAACTTGACTGCAGCGTCCACGTAGTAAGCAGGGGTTATGCAGACCGGACATCCCGGGCCCGCTACGAGCTCCACGTTCTCAGGCATCAGGTACCTGATGCCGTAATGCGTTATCACCCACTCATGTGTACCACAAAAGTTCATTATTTTTATATTTTCCAGATTTTTACTTAATTCTTTTATTTTCCTGGCCATCTTTAATGATATTTCTCTATCTCTTAACTCAGCTAAGAGTCTCATCTTCCCTCCTCCCTAAGAGCGTAGCCACTTGCCCTAGAGCTATCCCACCATCCCCGGGCGGTACTGTAGAGTTCAACCTGATTTGAGCGCCTTCTTCCCTCAGGGCATCTTCGATGCCTGAGATCAGGATCGTATTGACAGCAGCTCCCCCTGAGACTAGAATTAAGTTCAGATCGCTCCTCTTGAGGTTCGCTGAGGCTAACTTTCCCAAGGAGTATCCAATGAGATAGATTGAGGTGAAGGCTATATCCTCCCTCCTGGAATCTAGGCTCAATACTCTCCCTATGAACTCGCTCGTATCTATGATGCTTCCGACTATCTTAGGGGGATCTAAGTCTATCAACCTCCCCTTGGAAGCTACGGCTTCCAGCTTCATTGCAGGCTCTCCCTCATAGGTCCTCTCGAAGCAGATACCGAGTAAGGAGCTAATAGCGTCCATCACCCTTCCAACGCTTGATATAAGTGGAGATTTACCTCTAGCTTGTATTAATGATACTCTAGCCTCTTCCTCTCCTCTAGGAAGCCCTTTGATGAGATCTCTCTCCCTCAGAACTTCGAGTACCCCCTCATCATCCATAAAGGTGCTCAAGATACCTATGAGCATCCTCACGGGGTACCTAGACGCTCTATCCCCACCGGGCATCGGTTGGGGTCTCAAGTGACCTACTCTCTCGAAATTAGAGAAGCTTGAGAGGAGGACCTCCCCTCCCCAGAAGGTCCCGTCGTCCCCGTAGCCGAGACCATCAACAGCTATGCCTACAGCTCTACTCCCTACACTCAGCCTTCCCTCAGCCATCACTGAGAGCAGGTGAGCATGGTGATGCTGAACTGTCACCATAATTGATCCGTAACTAGAAGCCCAGAGCTCAGCTAACCTCCTAGATGAGTAAGCTTCATGCTTATCAGCTACTAGTACCGCTTTGGATGGATCAATGCCATAGGCATTAGCGAAGAACTTCAGCATCCTGTCCAAGAACTCTAGGTTTTCCAACTCATCGGTATCTCCTATGAACTGAGTCAGAACTACCCTATCGTCGAAGGCAACTGCTCCGACATTCTGAAGCTCAGCGCCGAAAGCTATAACGGGTCTCTCTAAGCGAGTTGGTAGTCTCACCCACATTGGAGCGTAGCCTCTAGACCTCCTGATTAGCGTAGTCCTCCTACCGGTGAACCTAACGACACTGTCATCCACTCTATTAACGATCTTCCGATTATGATGAAGGAAATAGTCTACTATTCCGGATAAGTCCCTCCTAGCATCCTCAGGATCCGTACACATCGGTTTATTATGCTCGTTCCCACTCGTCATTATGAGCACTTTCTCCTCCGTCTCGTTGAGCAGCATATGGTGAAGAGCGGTATAAGGTAGCATAAAACCAATCAAGTGTAAGCCCGGTGCCATGAGATCGGAAAGCTCAGCACCTTCCTTTTTGGGGAGGAGTACTATTGGCCTCTCAGGGCTCATTAAGAGATCTCTTGAAGAATTATCTAGGATAGCATATCTCTCTATGGTATCTAAATCAAGAGCCATCAAAGCAAAGGGCTTTGATGGTCTCTTTTTCCTCTCTCTAAGCTTCCTGACAACTCGGTCATCTGTAGCGAGACAGGTGATGTGGTAACCTCCCACACCCTTTACAGCTACTATCTTACCGTCCTCTATGAGGTTAACAGCTTCCTCTATCGGATCTTCGGTGCTCATCCTGTTCCCCTCGTTATCCTCTAGCCAGATAGAGGGCCCGCAGTCAGGGCACGAGATACCTTGAGCGTGAAACCTCCTCTCATCATCAGGATTTCCGTACTCAAGCTCGCATTTTCTGCAAAGTGGGAATTCGAACATTGAAGTGTTCTCCCTATCGTAAGGGGCTCCTCTCATCATCGAGAACCTAGGGCCGCACCAAGCACAGCTGTTGAACGCATACCTGTAGTGCCTATCAGAGGAATCGTAGACTTCCTTGAGACAATGTTCACATATGCTGAAGTCGGGGGGTATCATAGAGCGGAGCTCTGCCCTCTTATCGCTACTGAGTATAGAGAAACCCGAGATACCATTCGGCTGGTCAGATAATATTAGCAACTCCTCTATTTTAGCCGGAGGTGGTTTCTCGTCCAATAGAGATTTTATGAACGACGAGATTGCTCCATAGTTACCCTCAATTCTTATCTCCACCTCGCTTCCTCCTAAGTTCCTGACATAACCTGAAAGATTATACCTAGTAGCTATTCTATGGATAAACGGTCTGAAACCTACTCCTTGAACTATACCGGACACTCTGATATTCAGGGCTGTGTTTCCTCTCGAGAGCATCCTCGACACTCCATCACTAAAGCCTCTTCATCAGTTTTAAGTATAGTACTAAACGATTACATAACTATAGAAGAAATTTTATTGAATTATTTATTGATTTGATAAAATTTTTTATTATTAATAACAATAGTAATATCAAATAAGGCTATTAGATACATGAATGTTAGACATCATAATTACCCGATAAGCTAATATTATGAAATAATTCTATTTAAGTGAAGCAATTACGATAAATATATATCGGAAAATCGTAAATTTATTAAAAATAATGAAGATAATTCGTCTCTTCTTCTTCAGTTTTGTCTCCTATTTCAATCTAGATTCATTAAAATAATAAATATTTTTAGGGGTATTTAGTTAGGGAATGCGACTCGGCTAGGAGTGGAAATATTTTTATGACTTGATGTCCCTTGCTTCAGCTGGGGGTTCTGCTGATGACCCTAACCATGACTGAAGGACCACTTATAGCGACAGAGGATATCTCCAGGGAATTCTTACGACTTGGAGGAGATGGTATACGCAAATGTTACCAGTGTGGGACCTGTACAGCTATATGTCCTAATTCTGAGATCCAGAC
>JAVQRZ010000131.1:0-4606 GCA_033582115.1 Candidatus Korarchaeum sp.
GCCCTCTGATGTAGATCCTTGAAGCTAGCAGGGGGAATTCAGTTAACTTATCAATGCTCACCTTGGCGGGAGGTTTCGTTTCCGTCCGAGCCTTCTTCACTACCACCTCTGTAGCTCTCGATTCTATGAGATCCACCACTCTTCTCTCTAAAGCCTTTATTTTAGGCTTTCCTGACTCCTTGTAAGCTTGTATCACGAAGAGGGATCCTGATCCTTCCTCGATCATCCACTCAACTACAGTAGGTGTTCCGAAGATGAGCGAGAGGTCTAGGGAGATGCTCGCGATACTCTTGACCTCCTCCTTAGATAAGGAGGGCATGAGCCATAGGTCGCTGTCGACACTAACCTCTATAGGGTCTCGTTCTGTAGGTAGGATCTTGCTCTTCTTCTCGTATATCTCGCTCTCTATAAGATCGCTGAGATCTATGCCTATCCTGAACTTATCGGTGGGAGCTCCGTTCATCAAACCCCAAGTCGACTTTACGAGGATCTCGCTCCTCCCAGCGGGATAGCAGACTGATACTCCAGAGGATCTGGGAATTACTGATTCCTGAAGGATCAAGGCTAAGGATACATCCTCCGGGTACGCAGCTAAGTCCAGCATCCTAGCTATTGCTCTCAGGTTGAAGGACTCAGATAAGACCTTCAGTATCGCCCCCTGTATCTCCTCCTCATTCAATCCGCAGTAGCGAGCAGGCATCCTTCCTTTGAGATCCCCGTCAGATAGCCCCGGGGAGAAAGGAGAAGGACGAACTATGAGGAAACCACTAATCTTCCCCTTTACTGCAGCAGTTACCTCCTTAAGGAAGCTATCCGGTAGTTTCAAGGACAAGAATTGGGATTTAAGGTCCCTCTCCATCTCCAACAGATCCTTCGTTGAGCTCTCTGACACTAAAGCTCTAGACAACTCAAATATCATGTGCCTTAGGCCTGAATCATTCAATATCTTGGAGATCTCGCCCGAGGGGATCACGAGTGTGTTTGGTATTTTTACGCCGGCTGATAGAACCTTAGCTAAATTCAAAGCTTTAGAACCGACGAGCTGTTCCGATTCAGGCCTTAAATCTTCTAAAGATAAGATCATCCTATCACCTCGAGCGAGATATCATCGTTCACATCAGCCTTAAGGAGATCAGCTGCACTCTCTCTAGCTAAGGAGATCTCCACTAGGTCGCTACTCCCTCTTACGATTAGGAGCCCTCTGTACCCATAATGAGTTGATGTCCTCGCTCTCCCACAAGAACTACCTACCCTAACTACAGCTTCCTCAAAGTTCACGTAGCTCCAAGGTATGTTCGTTACTAAGTTCCCGAAGTGGTCTACATTCCTCACCTCCCCGTATATCCTCTTACCCTCGATCCTCACACGCCACAGATCTAATATCTCCATCGTCCTCTTTTCAAATGCTATTTCATCAACGGATCTTCCGCAAGCTAGCATAGCGGCCACAGGAGCGAAGACATCCCTCCCATCGAATGTACCGCTCCTCCTCTCAGAGAGTCCTGTACCTCTTAGATCTATCTTGTAGACATTGTAAGATCCGATGCTTTGAATCGCCGGCCAAAATAAACCATTGTCTGGGCCTACGAAGGTGAGATGCCCTGACCTAACGATTATAGGATCTCTAGACGTACCTACTCCTGGATCGACTACGCCCACAACTATAGAGTTCTTCTCTAACCATTTCAAGCTCTGCCAGAGTATGAAAGCTCCATGCTTCACGTCAAATTTACGGACTCCGTGAGATAAGTCTACTATCTCCACCTTCGGGCAGATCGATCTTATGACACTCTTCACAGCTCCTACGTAATAGTCTTGATAACCAAAATCGGTGAGCAGGTAGAGAGTGACCATCAATGCAAAACGCACCCTCTATTTTTTAATATTACCGTTGGCGATCTGCTACTGTGAGGTGGAGAGGTTTTATCTTCGGGGCAGGAGGGACTGCTTTAATGCTCACATCACTCTTAGTCCTCTTGGTAGATGATAGGACCTTCCTTTACGTACTTAGGGTGCTCTCCTCAATAGAGCTCCTTATAATATCAGTTCTCATGCTCATAATAGCTTGGAAGCTCCTTACGTTGAAGCCAGCTCCTCCAGCAGCTTAAACCCACAGTGCAATCTGCCGTGCTGAGCCAACCTTGAAATATCAATCGCTTAAGCCCACTACGTGGAGATCTCCATATATAGGACCCTTAGGCGTTAAAATGCTCTTCTTCAGTTTGATCTCCTTTACGTTGATGTAACCTATCCTCACGCTAGAGAGCCTCCTGACGACCTCAGGGAGGTTTCCGATAGGACCCTTAACCCTAGCTATAGTGAGGTGGGGTTCTACTCCTCTCCTCTCCCTCTGGAACCCCAGTCTGGATAGGGCTCTATCCAACTCACCCGCGATCCTTATGAAGAGATCCCTCCCCTCACCAGTTCCTATCCAGATGACATTAGGTCTACTCATCGTTGGAAATGCTCCAACAGAAATTAACTCCATCTCAAACGGTTTGAAGTCTCTCAGGATGTCATCCATCACCTTCTTAATCATCTCAAGGCGGCTCTCTTCAACATCCCCTAGGAACTTCAGCGTGAAGTGAAGGTTCTCCCTCTCTACAGGCTTCAGCTTAGCATTTGATGAGAGCAACTCCTCTTGGATACTTAAAATTTTCGAAATCACATCGGGATTGTTCACATCCATTGCTATGAAACTCCTTATGGCCAAAACCTTCACCTACCTGTGCTCAGGTAGTACTCCTGAGTTAGGCTCGAAGGGACCAGTACGGCGTTACCTTCAGATACCTGAGACGTATTCTCAACCACTCCCCTAACTCTCCCTGAGGATGAAGATCTCGTGTTCCCATGGGCGGGGTGCTCAGGTATGATGCCACCAACTTCTACCTTGATTAACCTCATGGCGAAAGTAGGAGTTCCTTTCTTCGGGGAGAACATCCATTTTATGTCTCTCTTGTATCCAGTCATCTCTGAAAACTTCAATGAACTTAGATTCTCTGTCAACATTGACCTCATAAAAGATTTAAACACGTGTAAAATAAAAAGATAAGGCTCAGCTGATTAACTTCAATCACGACGATCATAGATCACCTCTTACATCATCGCCGCATAATAGCTTAATGATCTCCCCTAAAAACTCTTCGTGATGTAATCTAACCCTAACGTTAAGGTGAATCCAAGGATCCTCAGTGCTGTTTTTAAGGCGATCATACAAGTCGAAGCCCTTCGAGAGCTAAACTCAGGAAAGGACGTTCAGAGGTCTACTATATCAAGCGAGAGGAACTTTCTGATTCTCTCCAATACCTCAGGCATGACAGAAGGGGGGACTAAAGCCCCCGCAGCATGCTCGTGTCCTCCTCCTCCTAACGCCTCTGCCAACTTAAGAGCAGTTAGAGGAGAATCTGTACTGCTCCTCAAGGAGAGTCTCAGTAAGCCATCTGACCCTCTAGTTAGGGTGCCCAGTAGCTTATAACCTTGGGATGCCAATTGTATCAGTGGAACGAGGTAGGAGGGGTAGTTTCTCACGTTGAACAGTATTGCTTCTCCCCCGGAAAGCGAAAGGACCCTCTCGATCAAGTTCCCGTGTTCCTTGATTAGGAGTTTCGTCTCATACCTCAAAGAAGGAAGCCTTACAAGTTCTCCAGAGCTAGTAGGAGGGTTCCTCAGGAGATCCTTGCAAACCTCTAGCAACTTCCTCTTCCTTTCCTTGAACAGCTTCCTGACTGCTGATGTGAATAGAGCTGATTCCAAATCCATCTTCCCGGAGTCCGTAGCATCTGTTAAGTCAATTAGCTCAGAGTACTTCCTCAACCCCGGTTCCCAATCGAGGAGGATTTCGTAGAGCACCCTAGCTGTAGATGGGTATTCGGGTCTCAGTACGGAGATCTTAACCCTGTCCAGAAGGTAGGTATTTGAGATATGATGATCTATTAATACGCGTGAGCCTCCCTTAGGTGGAGGCAGGTCTAGGACGATATCGTAACTACCTTTGAAGTCTCTGATCTCGTAGGGAGCGGAGAAGTGGACCTCTAAACCCTCGGGTTTGACAGCTATCAGTAGGGAGGCTGAGACGAGACCGTCTAGGTCCTCACCATGGCTACAGACAGAAAGTCTTTCCTCCTTCATTAGATTCTCGAGTATCTTCACATGCCATCTTCCTAAATCGCTTTTAAAATCTTGAAGGGGACTCCTGCTAGAATGGGACGTAGGGTAATGGTAGCGGGGACTTTCGACATACTGCATGAAGGTCACATAAAGATGCTATGGGAAGCGAAGCGTTTGGCTGGTGAGGATGGAGAGTTGATAGTTGTTGTAGCGAGAAACGAGAACGTGAAGAGGTTCAAGAAGAGAGATCCCGTGTTAGATGAATCATCCAGAGCTTATATAGTCAAGAACCTGAAGCCTGTTGATAGGGTTGTTATAGGCGAGAAGGACCCCCTGGACTCCGTAGTGAAGCTGAGACCTGATGTCATCGCTTTAGGTTACGATCAGTGGGCAGATGAGAGTTGGCTGAGGGAGGAACTTGAGAGGAGAGGGTTGAGAGTGGATATCGTGAAGTTACCGAAGTTCGGAGATAGCTCTACTTCGTGCATAATAAGGAAGG
>JAVQRZ010000132.1:0-1767 GCA_033582115.1 Candidatus Korarchaeum sp.
AGATCCATCTCAACAGATGCCTTCTCAGCTAGTTCAGCAGCGTAGTCATCGTACCACGAGTTCCTCCATGCTAATTGCCTTATCCTGTGGTTCCCGAAGGCCATCGCGTTACTATCAGGATCAGGATAATCAGAGCCCCACTGCGCTAAGACGAGCTGCAAGCCTTGTTTCCTGTACTTCTCATACATCATAGAAGCGGTCATTTGATTTATCTTCACTCTTATTCCGCATTCAGCTAGATCGGCTTGTATTTTAGTCGCTATATCTATAGCCGGGTAGGTCGGTGCGGTCGTGAGTTCTATCTCAAAACCATCTGGATAACCAGCTTTCGCGAGTAATTGCTTAGCTAACGTCACGTTCTTGTAGTAAGGTGCCTTCGGATTAGCTCCTAAGAGCCCCTTTGGAACAACTGTCTGCCATTTTACAGCAGCCCCCTTCAAGATATCGTTTACTATAGCGTCGTAATCTATACAATACCTTATCGCATCTCTTACCTCCTCCTTATCTAGAGGCTTTACAGCAACGTTCATTCCAATATAGCGGTTTAAGAACCTTTCAACACGTACTACTTTAATTTCAGGCTGATTCTCGACTTGTTTCACTTGATCTGCCGTTAAATCTATGACTACATCAGCATCTCCTTTCTGAATAAGTAAGAGCTGGTCTGTGGGTTCGGGAACATGCTTTATTATGATGTTCTTGAGAGCTGGCTGCCCGGGCTTCCAGTAGTTAGGGTTAGCTCTTAGCACGAACTGAGATTCCCTATCCCACTTCTCCAGTATGAACGGCCCACTACCAGCGCTGTGATCGGTGAGCCACCCGCTGCCCATATCACCTTCTTTCGCGTGAGCTTCAACCACCTTACTGTCAACTATGCTCGATGTTGTGAACGTTAGTACGCTAAGGAAGAAGCCAGGGGCCACCGTCTTATTCAATCTTATCCTAACTGTGTAATCATCCACTTTTTCAATCTGCTCAGGCACCTTGAGGAATGGTTCAATAACGGAATAGGCAGTTTGCTTGAGTTTTATAACTCTCTGGAGTGAATAGACAACATCATCGGCTGTTAGAGGATTCCCACTAGCGAACTTTATCCCTTTCCTTATGTAGAAGGTCCAAACCAGACCGTCTGGACTGTACTCCCACCTCTCAGCTACTTCAGGCTTCACGTTAATTAGATCTGGAAGTTCGAAGTCCACCAACTTATCGTAAAGTTGATTGGTAACGAAACACGACGTGAACTCATAAGCTCTAGCTGGATCCAATGAAACAGCATCAGAAGTATCCATTGCGATTATCAATGTGTCTATAGGAGTTCTCATCGCTGGGACTGGTGGCGTCGTTGTTACCGTAGGGGATGGTGCGCTTGTCACGGTTACAGTAGTAGTTACAGTAGTGGTCACACCTTTGCCAGGGAGGGCTATGAAGTAACCGACCACTAGACCTATGATAAGGAGGACTAAGGGTAAGATTAGATCCCTTGCTGTCATAAAACACCCCCGAATTAGGGTGATAGTTTATGAATGGATATATAAAGCTTTTGTTTGAGATTTATGGAAAAGCTCCCGTTATTTTTTAATT
Source organism: Candidatus Korarchaeum sp. (assembly GCA_033582115.1). Taxonomy (GTDB): domain Archaea; phylum Korarchaeota; class Korarchaeia; order Korarchaeales; family Korarchaeaceae; genus Korarchaeum. The sequence goes on from JAVQRZ010000132.1 coordinate 1,582, forward strand.
AAAAATTATTAACTTTTGATCAGCTGACGGTTAGTCCAGACCTAGCTGTCTCAAGGTCTCGGGCTTCGGGACCCCGTCCCTATCCCAACTCCTAGCCTCGTAGTAAAGATCTAAGAACTTCTCCTGTTCCTCCTCAGTTATCTTCCTCTCCTCACCTTCGTGCACGAAGCTCTCCCTCAGCAACCT
>JAVQRZ010000133.1:0-1302 GCA_033582115.1 Candidatus Korarchaeum sp.
GAGGTAATCTATGTGCCACCTAAGACGCTTTCCCCTCCTGAAGTGTCTGGAGATCCTAGCTACTAACCCTCCGGGACCGTAAGCGGAGCCGATGTAAGCTAGCATCCCCTCGGGTACCTCAAGGGTGCCTAAAGCCCCTATCCTCAAGGAGCCCCCTGAGGACCTCATCAGGAGCACATAGGAGCCCTTAACACCCCTCAGCTTATTAGTTCCTCTAAGCTCCTTAAGACGTACTTCGGTCGTGGCTTGATCCCTCTTAAATCACTTGAAGGGTCCCTGATTAGGAGAGCTGAATCCATACCGGATCTCATAGCCCCTAGGATATCTGTCTCAGGGACGTCTCCTATCACTAGGGGTCTCTTAGCGCCGAATCTTGATGAGGCTTGTAGGAACATTATCGGATTCGGCTTACCCACCACGACATCAGGCTTCCTACTGCAAGCAGCTGATATAGCTGCTACTATAGCCCCGGCTCCCGGTATGAAGCCCGATGGTGTGGGTAGCAGCCTGTCCTCGTTAGTAGCGAGGAACATGTAGCCTGAGAGTAGACTCCTCACAGCTAAGCTCAGCTTTCTGTAGTCGAAGCTCCTATCCAAGCCAACACAGACGTCACCCTCATCGGAGATCTCTAAACCAGCTTCCTCTAGTTCAGTGAGCAACCCGATCTCCCCTATGACGTAGCACCTCCTAACGCCTAGCTTGCTAGAGAGATCAGCTAGGGTGCTAGCGCTTGTGAACACATCGCTCTCAGAGACCCAAGGGATTCCTATAGCTCTCATCTGGCTTACTATATCCCTCCTATGCCTAGTGGAGTTGTTGGTCACGAAGGCCACGCTCACCTGATCCCTAATGATATTGATAGCCCTCACAGAGCTCTCTATAGGCTTTCCGTCGAGCCAGACGACTCCGTCTATATCTAAGATGAGGAGGTCATAATCCTTCAAGCTGGGCTTGAGCATTTAACGAGAACAACCTCCTCCTGCAACTCTCACATGGTAACCAATCCTTCCTATCGACTTCCCATACCGAATTACTGAAGCTCATAACACACCTCACGTTGCTGCAGTGACCCAACCCGAGCACGTGACCTAGCTCATGGGAGGCTTCTTTCAGCACCCTCAGGAGGAACAAGCCGTCGTTCTCCTTGCTACCGTAGAACGAAGGGTTGAGCCTAGCTATGTACACAGCACCCAACCTTCCCCCTACCTCAGCTTGACCGAAGACGAAATTCGTGCCAATGGAGCGGGCATCACCCTCAACTACCGCTAGTATCCTCTCATCCCTCGGCCAGTTGTCTAAAGC
>JAVQRZ010000134.1:0-7356 GCA_033582115.1 Candidatus Korarchaeum sp.
TTTGAATGGATCCTAGAGCTCAATAGGTGGGTCAGGTTGCCAGACATAATCTTCTACCTGGATTTAAGCCCGGAGGTAGCTTTGAAGAGAGTAGCTGACAGGAGCATATACCACTCCAGCAACTTCCTAGAGATTGTTAGGGAGAACTATATGAAGCTCATTAAGGAGGAACCTTGGAAGTCTAGGACTTTCGTGATAAACGCGAATAGGAATGAAGAGACCGTTTTCAATGAAATCCTTAATATATTCCTAACGAGACTTAAGGGAGAAAATGAGGTTCGTAGCTGTAGGTAATGCTAATGTTGATATAAAGATATTCATGAATAAGATACCTAATCCAGACGAATCGGTCGACGCTCTAGCCGCTAGCGTGAGCTCTGGAGGTGCAGCTTCGAACTTCGCGGTAGCAGCGGCTAAGATAGGCGTTGAGTCATACGTAATTGCGTCTCTGGGAAACGATAATCTAGGCAGGATATACCTAGAGACGTTAGGAAGATGTGGTGTCAATACCTCAAATGTTAAAATAGTAGAAGGTATCAGGACGGGTCTTGTCGTAATATTGAACGTTTTAGGTGAGGATAGAAGGATGATAGAGAGTCCTGGAGCTAACGAGGAGCTAATGCCTTCTGATATTATCGATAGAAGGGAGTTGATAATCTCCGCAGATGAAGTACACATGGCGAGTGTAAGACCTGAGATAGCGGAGTCCGTCCTTGAGGTGAGGAAGGATGCTTCGTGGGATCCCGGTATGAGGATCATAAGGAAATACAGAGATAAGGTATGGTCCTTAATCAGCAAGGCCGGAAAGTTATTTCTAAACGAGAAGGAGGCTGAGGCAATAGCTGGAGAAAGCGACCCACTCACTTACATTACTAGAATAGCTGGAAGGGGCCCAAACGAGGTGATAGTGAAGATGGGGTCAAAAGGTTCCCTAGCTTGGGTTGAAGGTGAAGCGTACAGGGTGAACGCAATCCCAGTGAAGGTAGTTGACACGACAGGGGCTGGGGACATATTTGCAGCTGTCTATTTGAAGGCTAGGAGGAGGGGGTATGATGTTGAGGACTGCCTGAAGTTAGCGAATGCAGCATCAGCTATCAAAGTCTCAAGACCGAGCACCGTTGATGGTATGCCGAATTGGGATGAAATACAGACGATGAGCCTTATGTTCTACGGTAAGTGAGGTGTTTGCATGGGGAATCGAAAGGAGATCCCGAAGATAGGTAGGAAGAATATTCTCCTTATGATCGTCGGTGTAGTTCTAACGATACCTCTTCTCATTAAGTTCGACTTCCGCTCAGCTATGGAGAAGATAGGATCCATAGGAGTGATCCCAGTGATTCTAGCTTTTGCATCAATCCACATAGGTGTTCTCTTCTACAACCTAGGATGGTACTTCCTTTTAAGGAGGAGAGTAAAGTTCAGAGATGTTTTCCTGATAGGTTGGGTCAGCTTATTTGTAAACCTTCTCATCCCAGCTGCATCAACAACGGGCGAGGTAGCTAGGGTTTACCTATTGACTAGAAGATCTGATGTGAGTGCTCCAGAAGCTCTATCATCAATAGTGGCTCATAGGATAATAATGATAGCTCCCTTCATAGTAAGCATAACCTTAGGTTCCTCTTATCTCATAACTCTCAGGCTACAGAGTGATAGTGCGGTAGTAGTGCTACCAGTAGCGCTCCTGATCGCGATTTTCTACTCGATATACAAGATCAGTATGAGAGAAGATTACTTAGAGAAGATAATCAAAGTTTTCGAGAGAATTTTGAAGAAAAATTTTGATAATTTCAACAATTTAGCAAAAGAATATTCAAAGTCATTCAGGTACCTAATATCGGATAAGCCCCTGCTCTTAATAACGATGCTTTGTGCGTTCTTGAATTGGTTATTTGACATGTTCCCTATATTCATCTACTTCTGGGCTCTGGGACATAACTTGAATCCTCTACTAGGAGTTTTGATATATTCAGTCTCCATAATATTGATTCTAATCCCTGTAGGTATCCCGGGGAACATAGGGGTAAGAGAATGGGTCATGACAAGCCTACTAATGCTTGTAGGCTTAAGCAGCGGAGAAGCTCTCGCTCTTACGCTTACCTCCTCTACGATGACAGTTTTTCTGAACGAGTTGATCTTCGGTTTAGCAGCTTACCTGATCTTAATGGGATCATCGGGCTCAATCAGTAAAGATAAAAGTTTTTAATAAACTTTATGTTAAATAATAGGTGGTTTCATGCCTAGATTCGCATCTAGGATGAGCAGATTAGGTGTTGAAGGAGCTTTTATAGTTCTCGCTAAGGCAAAGGAGCTGGAGAGAAAGGGAAAGAGCGTAATACATCTGGAGATAGGTGAGCCAGGTTATAACCCACCGAAGCATGTGATAGAAGTGACGAAGAAAGCCGTTGAGGGTGGAATGACGAAGTACACACCATCAGCAGGGATATACGAGCTTAGAGAAGCAATAGCGGAGAGAGTATCTGAGAGCAGAGGTCTAAAAATCAAACCTGAGAATGTTGTCGTTACTACAGGAGCTAAGTTAGCTATATTTGGGGCATTGATGTCCTTCATTGACCCTGGTGATGAGGTAATAATTCCGATGCCTGCCTATCCTGCTTATGAGAGCGTCACTAACTTCATAGGTGGTATCGTGAAACCCGTCGTACTAAGGGAGGAGAGGGGTTTCTCACCTAGTGTCGAGGATCTAATGGCTCGGGTATCGGATAAGACGAAGGCTATAGTGATAAACACACCCTGTAACCCTACAGGCGGGATTTACAGCAGGAGGGACCTTGAGGAGATCGTCAAGCTGGCTAGGGAGAAGGACCTATTGGTAATATCCGATGAGATATACGAGGATATAGTATTCGATGGTAGGAAGCATGAGAGCATAATATCCATCCCAGGGGCAGAAGAAGTAGCCATAATGGTCAGTGGTTTCAGTAAGACTTGGGCAATGACGGGATACAGGTTGGGATATGCTGTTGGGAAGCAGGAATTCGTCGATAAGATAGCTCAGATACAGCTCAACACATCTTCCTGTCCTGCTCACTTCGCTCAAATAGCTGCGATAGAGGCTATAAGAGGACCGCAGGACGAGGTGTATGAGATGATCAAGGATTATGAGAGGAAGAGAGACTTAATGTATGAGGAGATCTCTAAGATAAAAGGATTCAGTATGATTAAGCCAGCTGGGACCTTTTACGCTTTCCCGAACGTAAAAGCTATAGGCCTCTCCTCTAGAGAGCTTGCTGATAGGTTGCTCCTCGAAGCTGGAGTAGCTCTGCTTCCAGGGACGGCTTTTGGGGAAGCTGGTGAGGGTTACTTGAGGGTGTCGTTCGCTGGTCCCATGGAGGATATTAAAGAGGGAATACGTAGAATTAGGGAATATGTTGAATCCTTATAGATCTAATATCTCCACTTTTTTCAATTCAGTATCTAATAAGGCTGCAGTTCTCCTTCCACTGAGTTTACCGCAGAGCTCACCTGGATTTGTGATTAGAGTCTCACCGACCTCCTCCACATGAACTTCATGTGTGTGTCCGTAGAGAATTAAGTCGAACCTTCCGCTACTGGCTAGGGATATAGCGGTGAACTTCGTCAGCTCGCTATCACCGAACCCATGAAAGAGTAGTAATTTAGTTCCATCGAGATCTACCTCAACAGGAGATTGATGATAAATACCACCTCCCTCAATGCTCTTCAGGGCTACTAGCACATCAGCGTCGTTATTCCCTCTCAATATCCTGAACGGAATTCCAGAACTTAGAATTGGTCCTAAGGAAAATGGAGAAATAAGATCACCTAAATGAATTAGTTCATCGATTCCGAATCTCTGAAAAAGCTCTAAGACCCTCTCTAGAGATTCAACATCGTCATGAGAATCTGAGATAACCCCTAATATCATACTACCACCGTTCCCTCTGAACTCTAAGAAGGAGCTTAAAAGACTTCTCGATGCAAGATAATACGAAAAACATGTATGTGTAATGGATATTGAAGTACATAAAGTATGGAGGTAGTATCTGCGAGTTTCTCAGTGTTGAGAGTTTAGTTCATTCATTCTTAGCTCTTAAGGAGCCTTTAAGGATTCCCCTCATAAGTCTTTAGGGATTCCATAAGGTATTCTCTTCCCTCAGCTGTAGAGAATAGCGGGACCTCCCAGTCGATCAATGGGACCTTCCTGACTATCCTCTTGTAGGGAGAACCCTTCTCCTCATACCCTTTTCTGACGATAACTCCTCTCCTCTGCCATGATGGTACTTTAGCGACGTTAATTCCCAATCTATTGAAGATTATATCATGAAGTTGCTCAGCTTTTTTACCTTTTAATTCTTTTACGGCGTCCTCTCTTCTCAAGCCGGAGTTCTCCAGAGCAAGTAGGGCGTAGGAGTTGAGAGCGTTTCTCCAAGCTTCGGATTGCCTCCAGCTAAGGTAGTCCAGGATATCCTCAAGGTTTCTGATGGTAACTATCCTAGCGTCAAAGCATGCGGGGTAGTTCAGTAAGGTTGAGACTATAGCAGAGGAGTAAGATGGGATTACACTGATCAATTTTTCAACCCTTCCGTCCCATGGAATCGGTGGGTAGATCAGGAAGGATATCTCATCCGAAAATAGGAACGATAGAGCTAAAGGGAATCCCATTTTCATCAATCTGACTGGAACTTGAGATAAAACTTTAATCAATCTCTCATCAAATGGCCTATTCAATCTTAATTCCTCGGATACCTTGTGGAACCTCCACCCATCTATTCTCACTATCAGGGGACTATCTAAGGGTACTCTAAGCCCAGAGAAAACCTCTCTGCTCTTCCAACGGGTAGCTTGATCACTATAGTTTCCCATGAGAACCACCTACTAGATCTCAAAGGTATTTTGGGTTCAACAGGAAATAAAATTTGGGACCGCCAATATCTCTAAGGTAGAGCTCTTAGACCGAGATATGCTCATGACAAAGCTTACTCAGGTTATGTATTATTATCATTCACTCAGCCTTGAGATATTCTCAGCAACCTCTAATACAGCAGATTCAACATCTTCTCTCTCAGTCTCCAGTATTATTATTCCCCTAGCTTCAACGAGCTCCTTTAATCTTGAATCAAACTTCTTGGCGATTAGAACCTCACAATCCCTTAATATCTCTAGCACGGAAGCGGGGCCTCTCTTATTATCCCTTCTCGTATTAACCCTCATCTCAACTCTCGTAGGGCTTCTGCCTAAAACATCGTATATGGCAAAGAATTTGGCGGTATGGAACGATCCCTCATTTAGGTTCTTACCATCGTCTGTAGCTACAGCTACTCTGATGGGCAAACACTCTCATCCTCCCAGTCATAAACTCCGATGTTAGTCACAGGTAAGAAGATATTAATGTTTTTCAGTATGTCTTATCACACTGTTTAATCTATCCTTGAACCTAATAAGGGCATTTAACATAGCTTCTGAACTGGTTATCATTGATAAGAAACCCATTCCCCCAAAAATAGACCACTCAGATTCGTTCTTTAGCAATTCCAATGCTTCTGCATATAGGTCTATATTCTGAGGTGCTAAAATATAAATTAAGCCGAGCGGAGGATCATAAAAGAATGATATAGCAGCTTTTACTATCCTATTTGCCTCTATGGATAATGCGAATCTCTGATAAGGTTCATTTACCTCCCAAATACCAACCTCACCTTCGATCATGAACGGTTCAGTCAGGATATCCTCTATCTCTCTCTCGAAATCAAGCAATTTTGATCTCAGAAGGTTCGGTGCTGCAGAGCTTCCCTTTATGAACCACCAAGGATCATCTACGGATTCCTGGAGGGAGGATATAGCTATCATAACCCACTCCTCTCCTTCAAAGCATGCAGCTGAAAGAGCTCTCTGGACGAACCCAATAGCGTTTTCCTCCATTAAATTCGGCCAGTAAAATTGTGATGTTTCTTTAATAGAATTACAGAGCTTAGAGGAACATTTATTACTAAAACCTGATACCGCTATCCACGAGAGGTACTCATTTTCTTTAGAATAGTGAGAGGATATTAAGTATAATAGTAAGCTGGTTGAAACACCTCCTGATGGGAGCCCCACTCTACTCACGCCCCAACTGAGGGGCATTTCGGTAGATCCGTGGTCTATTACCATCAAACCTTTATATAAATACTTAGCTATAGAAATCGGTCCATAACCGTGAGGTGGAAGTTCTAGGAAAATTAGATAATCGCATCTGTTAAGCATAATCTCTACCGCATCTAAACTGGTCTCAGGGAGCGATACTAGGAATTCGGAGTCTATACCCATCTGAGAGCAAAGTTCAGATAAGATGACAGAAGAAGCTATCCCATCTGGAGTTGGTGGAAGGATTATCCCAATCCTCTCAACACCCCTTAGGGAGTCTTCAAGGTTACGCGTAGCCCTCTCAACCCAGTTACCTACTTCCATGCACGACTACCCTTCTTAGCCCTCCTCAGGATTATTAGGAGGAGAGCGAAGCCCCCTCCTATCGCAAAGTATATCAGGAAGTTGAATAGATCCCCTATATGTGTGTAAGTTCCCTCCTCTATTCTTACGATGATGTCCTCAGCTTTCTTTAGCAACTCCTCAGCATCGGAGTATCTTCCCTCATCTATGAGGATCTTGCTCTTGTTGAGCAACTCTTCGACCGTACTCAGAGACTCTTGGTGCGAGGTAGACCCTCTAAAGGTTTCGACTAGGGTCTTATATCTCCTACTGAGATCGGCTAGCTCCGATTTAATCTCCTTTTGCTTCTCACTCTCAGTCTCACTGATGACGTAAATCTGAACGGCATCGACAGGTAGGAACCTAGTGTTGTTCAACAATGCCATACTAGGGACAGTAAAGCTACCTGATGAGTTAAAACGTAGCAATACTCTTGATTGAGAGGGGATTATTAATTTCAACTTATTGCCTGATATAATTCCCTGCGATTCTATTATATCCACTCCCTTGGGGAATTCCAGCGTGACCTCCCCTCTCGGACCCTCTACTCTAATCGTAACTTCTACACTCTCATTTATCGCTACTCTCGTCTTCTTAGCCTCAACGACAACCCTTCCATCAACTCTCCCTATCGAAATCGGAATTTCCTTGAAGGTAGCTCTGTAATTAGAGTATCCCTCAGGAAGGTAATACGCAGAAATAAGTATAGAGGATGACCCTACAGCTTTAGCCCTGAAGTAGAACTCGAGTCTCACCTTCTCCCACTCGCTTAAGTTGACTAAAAGCTTAGAGGTATCGGAGATAGGATCCATATTCACTGAACTTACGTTTACCAAGAGTCTACTTAAGGGAACTATTGAACCTAAGCTGATGCTCAACTTGATATCGTCACCTACGTTGGGACTCTCAGGT
>JAVQRZ010000135.1:0-1068 GCA_033582115.1 Candidatus Korarchaeum sp.
AGAGGATGAGATACTTATAGTAGCTGAGACCCCCGGCGTTAGTAAGGATGAGATCTCCGTGAAGATCAAGGGAAAGGAGGTGACTATAAAAGCCGGGGACCTTCTGAGGAGGATACAACTCTCTGTTGAGCCTGAGCATGAGAGGGTTAGGGCTACTTATAAGAACGGCATCTTGGAGGTAAGGATACCTAAAAGGTAGCGGGCTTGACTAGGATATCATCCTCCTACTTGCTGAGGTCCTTAGGTTATGAGTTCGAGGTTTTTTCAGAGGGTGAGGTAAAGCCTAGCAAGGTAAGTGTGAAGTTCAAGGACCTCTTTCCTCAACTATCTCATCAGGAAGGGAAGAGTAAGGAGATAGCTGAGAAGGAGCTATATTCTCACCAAATGGAGACTCTAAGTTCTCTGGAGAGTGGTAGGAATGTAGTACTTATCTCTGGAACTGGAAGTGGAAAAACTGAAGCTTGGTTCTTCTACGCAGCTAAGGGCAGGAGAGCTCTCGTCATCTACCCCACTCTAGCTTTAGCGAACGATCAGATCAAGAGGTTGGAAGAGTACTCTAAGACTCTAAAGATCAATCCCTACATAATAGACGCGAGGAGGAGAGAGCTCCTAATCTCTAAACACGGGACCAGAGGTTTGAAGGGTGTTCTTTCCCTAGCAGACGTAGTGATCACAAATCCAGCGTTCTTAATGTCGGATCTCAAAAGAACTGCTTCTAAAGGGGCCTACTTACTTAACTTCATTAAGAAGTTAGATCTAATCGTCATAGATGAGCTCGATTTTTACGGACCTAGAGAAGTAGCTCTCCTCCTCTCAATGATCAAGTTAATCTCCCTAATAGCTGAGAAGAAACCTCAGGTAACTGTGCTCACAGCAGCCCTAGGAAATCCTGAGGAGCTTGCTGAGTACCTAACAGCCATCAACGGGAGGGAGACCTCTGTGGTAAGAGGAGACCCCTTCAGGCCTAGGAACGATGCTTATCTAATACTCGGGAAGAACCTCAAGAGCGTTTGGGAGTGCTTGAGGTCCCACAAGAAGGAGATCCTCTCTGCTGACGTAGGTGATGAT
>JAVQRZ010000136.1:0-2327 GCA_033582115.1 Candidatus Korarchaeum sp.
AAGTGATGGAGTATGATGAAATATATTCAATGATAGAAGTAGATCTTAACATTGACTTACCTCTAGCGAGTGAGCACGTGCTCATGAGCTTTGAACGGAACGCTACTGTTAATGACGTAACGGAAACGTATATCAAGTTAGATAGCGCGAGAAAAGTACTTCAGATAGAGGAAAATCCAGAAAAAAGGACTAGAGGTACCGTTACCATAAGGGTCTCAGGCAGTGGAGAGGGGAACATCTATGTGTACAGGCAAGATCGCATGCCTAGTAAGAACCATTCTGTCGTCGGTTACGTGAAACACGGAATGGAATTGCTTGAAGTAGCTGAGAGGGGAGATATGCTATATATAGTTACAAATCCAAAAAGGATAAATCTTGTCGGTCTTACCCAGGGTGTTGCTGAAAAGATACTAAATGATATGGGTATAGTAAACATAAGGGAAGGAGATAAAGCGGATGATGCTCTAATAATCTCTCAGTCTCCAGAAACGACATCTGAAATCCTTAAAATGAGAAAAGTAGTTACATATAGCGTAGATCGATCTAGAGTGGTTAAGATTAAGTTATTTGATAATACCGCTCGGAGAACCTCACCCTACTTCAGAGTAGTGACGGGCCTCGTCGGGAGGAGTGTGGGATCCCTCAAGGTATTCTTCAAGACTGAAGATCTGATCCTCTTCAAACCCGATGATCGTTACAGAGATTACTATAAAGAACCGCTGATCCCGGAGAACACTCCACAAGGTATTGTGAAGCCGGGAGACATAGGAGTAACTAACATGTCAAGCAGATACGCTGGTTTCATCGGAATCCGTCTAACTGAGAGTAGGGAATACGGCCCTACAGCAGAAACATTCGAGTCCACTAATATAGTCGGTGAAATAGTAAATGACCTTGATGTGGTAAGGAAGTTAGGGGAGGGGGATGTCCTTTACTTCGTGGAGGTGGGTGAGCTTGAGGACTAGGATCTTTGTGATCTCCCCTGATTCAGGGATCACACCGGAAGAACTCGTGATAAAGATAACGAGTAGGGGATTCAAAGGAATAGTTAAAGAGACATGCTTCGGGGCGATCGTGGAGGGAGAGGAAGATGAAGTCAGTAAGTTAACCGAATACATAAGGGAGTATTTCCAATTTGCCGTCTTCTCGAAAGAGAGAGGATATCCTGTAGGGGACAAGAGGATCTGTAGAGCGGAAAGAGGAGGAGGTCCACGGCCCGGTTTATATCAAATTCAGTATGAAGCTGAGCTGTTACCTCTGATAGCTAGCGCATTGAGGGAACTCGGAGTAAAACCTAATAATACCGTTAAGTCACCGAAGAAGGTACTAATATTTCCACTAAATAGCCTCATCCTGGCTGATCTAATTGAGAGAGCTGGACATATACCTCTCACCGCGATGTCAGCAGTAGGTAAGCTTGTGAGAGACCCCTTACTGGACTCCCCTCCTAGGAATATAACCTCAGAGCATGTGACACGGGGATTAAAATATCTATCTGTTGAAATGCCATCCGGGATAAGGGGGAGATTGGGGGCTTTTGATGAATTGATAGAAGAGGCCCAAGGGGCCATTCTATGTAATTATGATCTCTCCTTTGGCTGTGATGGATGCCAGCATATTAACTCCTTAATTTACATTGTAAAGTCAATGGGAATTCCTCATATAAGGCTCTCCCTGCCTAGAAACCTTGAGGAATCTAAGGGTTTCGTTAAGAATATATTGGAGTTTCTCTCTGATTTATAGGAGGAAGCGCCATGGTGAAAATAGCTCTCATCTCCTGTGGTGCGGAGTATAGTGGAGCTTACGGAGAGATACTAAAAGCAGCTGATACTGTTGGAGTAGAAATAGTCGTTCCAGAAGCTAGTTTCGAGGACATCAGAACTGTTAATGATGAGTTCGGTGTCGAGGTGAAGGGAGGAGACTTAAAGCTGATGATGGCAAGAGCAAAATCGATAACTGAGAAGTACAGTGGGGTTGATGCAGCACTTGTAGCGACATGTTTCAGGTGCGCTGAGGGGGCGCTCGTAAGGAACGCTATCAGGAGGTACTTAAATGACGCCAGAATTCCTGTTGTGGTTTATTCATTCACAGAGAAGAGTAAAGCTGGCGGCTTCCTCCTGAGATTAGAGGCTCTGAAGAATATTGTTGAGAGGAAGAACCTGCTAGTTAAAACTACACATAAGGGACTAACAGCTGGAGTAGACTCAGGTTCTACTACAACGAAAGCTATCATATTGAAGGATGGCGAGGTAGTTGGGTTCTCCTGGATGCATACAGTAGATATAATCGATACAGCCAAGAAGGTTCTCGAAGAAGCCCTAAAGATG
>JAVQRZ010000137.1:0-10367 GCA_033582115.1 Candidatus Korarchaeum sp.
ACCCCCTTCCCTCTCTATCCATTATCCCCTCCTACTCTATTACCTACTCCCTTATTGAGTACTTAGTCTACTTTCTCCTCTTTAGTCTCTTCCCCTCTTCCCTTTGATGAAAGTAACCTTCCGCTATTGATCTTTCCGTCCAGTATAGTGAGCGTATTAAACATGATCTGAGTATCATCAGTTTCCTCGTGTCATTCAGTTCTTCATCCTTCCTTATTATTTCCCTCAGTCTCTCTATGCTTGATAGTAAGAAGGATCTTGAGTCTCTTTTCTTCGTGCTCATTCTTCTTCAACCTCGCTGAATAGAAGTACCGTTGGTGTGTAGATACTTGCTAAAGCTAAAGCTATTATGCATCCTTTTCTTTGGGTGTCGAAGAAGACGCATCTTTCTAGAGCGCAAGTCGTTGCGCCTCCTTGGTGTGAAGCTGATAAGGGGCATAGGAGTGACGCTATATTTCTATCTTTCCACATCCGCTTTCACCTCTTTAGCCTCTTCCTCGGTACTTCTTTCCCCTGATAGGAGTGAGGGGAAGTGTTGGGATATATAGTAGTAGAGCGCTATTCTGAGGAGCGCTGATCTGGTGAGGCCTAAGGATTCGCAGGCTTTGTTGATCAAGTCTAGGTGGAAGGGGTCTAGGGAGATCAGGATACGTTTGATGCCCATGTATGTCACTCCCCTGTTGGGTGGGGATATACTAAATATATAAAGATATCCCCCGTATTTCAGGTCTATCCCCAAAACCTTATTAACTCCTTTCCCCTTAATTATCGTAATGATGAGGGGTTATAGTCCCCTCCTTTCTTAGGGGGGACTATGGACTATATTTTATATTTGATTTTTTTATATGAGTAGTATGTATCCTATATTATAGAGAGCGTAATAGTTTTCGTTTCCCCTCCCTATTCGTACTTGTGAATCTGATGGGGGGTCTATTGTAGGGGATTCGTATATATATATCATTACGTATGTCTATATATGATGATATATATATAGACATCTCATGTGTGTATGTTGATATATAATGATATATATATATGAATCTTTGGGGATAGGGTCTCCCTCTCTTATCCGATTCAGTCCCTCCTCTCATGTATGTATGGTGATATATAATGATATATATATATGAATCCTTGAGTACTGAGTCTCCCGCTCTAACCCATTTGAGTGGAAGCTCTCGGTATAATGTTTATATATCTAATATTGGTATGTATGTCTGGTGGTATGGTATGCCCAGATCCCCTTCGGTTCAGATCCATATTCACTTCCCGTATGAGTTATATACTAAGGTCATATCCTTCGTTGAGAAAGAGCGTACCTCCGTCTCAGCCTACATAAGAAGTCTCGTCATTCACGATCTTAGGGAGAGAGGTGAGCTTGATTAAAGTCAGTGGGGTTAATTATGCCTAGGTACATGGATTATTATGACTATGAGACCCCCAGAAAATCTAGACCTAAAAAAAGGGTTGGGGATGAGGGAACTATCGCTTACTACCTCTCTGATGGAACCCCTGAAGAAGTCATCGGGAGACTTAATTCCCTGTCTGATGAAGACCTCATATTCCTACTTGGTAAGGCTAGAATCACCTTCCGTCTTATTATACGTAGCTTGCTTCGTCACCGTGGTATATACCCTGATTCCCTTACCATCTGATCTTTTTTACTCCTCTATCACTCCTTCCTCTACTTCCTCGAACTCTATATCTAGGTCTATTGGAATCTTATAGTCCCCAACTGTAGCGTATCCTTTCGCTTTCCCCTTTCCTTTACCCTTGCCTTTGTAACCCTTTCCCCCAGGTGGTGTAGGTGGTGGTGCTTCCTCATCTATTAGCTTCAGCCCCCATGTCTCTATTATCTTCTTGATGGGGCATACAACCGTGTGGCTCATGCTTCCAGCAAATAATAGCCCTATTAGGTTCATGTCCTTATCAAATACAGCTGATCCTGAATCCCCTGGCTGACCGAATGGGTTTATCACCAATATCTGGTTCGTGAAGTAAGCAACGAAATCCCCGTAGTTTACGCTCACTGTTGCTCCTTTTGCGTATACTGGTCCCCTTGTTATCTCTGATGTCCTTCCGCTCTTCACCAGTGTTTCATACTCCTTTACATCGTACCTTATCCCTTTCGGTTTGCCTAGGTCCAGTATCTCGTTCTTCCATTGAACCCCATCTATTACTTTCGCAATAGCAGCATCAACCTCGTTATAACTCCATTCAGCAATTGGGATCCAATCAGTTAGCACTCCTACCCCGTCTTTCGTCACGTTTCCGCCATCGTACTTGCCTGGCTGTATTATTACATCCCCTTTCTCCGCTCTCTTTTTCCTATCAGATGAACTGCAAGCCAACACATGGTTATTCGATAATATCACGATATTCCCATCCTTGTCCTTCATCAGTATTCCCAATGTTCCCGCAGTTATCTTCGGATGCCCTATCGATATTCCTCCCACTATCGGTCTGTATTTCCCCCTCCTCTCCAGAGGGCCCACTTCACCCGTCTTTATGAGCGGTGTGAACTCACCGCTCACTAGTACCTTCCATCCCCGACGTTCAAATGCCTCTATCTGCGATAACGGTACCATTTCCTTAAGCAGTATATATCTCACTCCATCCTTCACGAACGTCCCAGTTACTCCTGGTATCTCCAGTATCTCCTTCTCCTCTTCCGTGATCATGGTTCCACCTCCACCCTTTTACTCATCCTGTACATCGCTAACTCCCTCTTCCCTTCGTTCAACGATAGTATGCTTATCGCTATAGCTATCATGCTCGTTACTACGTCATCCGATACCAGTCCTAGAAGCAGGAGCCCTATGGTTATCAGCAGCCCTAGACTGACCAATAGTTTCATTATTATGAGCGCTAGATTTACGCTAGTCATACTGTTGCCACCCCTGCTTTTATGAAATCAGAGGGTGTTAACTCCCTTCCGTATCTTGCTGCCAATTCAGTGAGTAGTGCTCTCTTCTCATCCTTCGTCATTGGGGCCAATCTAATGTTAGCCAATACCAGTTCCCACTCCTCATCCGTTATCGACATAGCTATTCCCCTTTATCTTGAGTATCTGTCTAATAAATACTTTACCCCGTCGAAGTTAACTCCTGTTACCAACATCGCTACTACCAGTGATAACATTTCGTACGGGTACCAATACCCTCTCTTCTTCCCTCTTTCATAGAACTTAGGTGTCATAGTCAGTATTGACTTTATCCAGTCTGGCATTATCGCGTATATCTTGTTCATCAGCTTACTGTTGATCCAGTCATTCTGGACCGCTTTGTAGTAGTTGTACTGGTAATATGGGGCCTGGTATATCTTCGGACTGCTCACATCCACCTCTAGACTCTCCTTTCCTTTCTTCTTCGTTATCTCCTTCATCAGTTCTATCCTGTCCACTTTATCCATCGGGAAGCTCGGTATCAAGTTGTATCCTGTGCCCAGTGATGTCGCTCCTGTTGTGTAGCTATTTGCCTTTATGAATGATATCGTATCGCTCAACGCTTTCTGCCCGCTCAGGTATGCCCCCATTATGTTTAGGTCATCCCATCCTACTACTGGGTTCCTCTCCTTTATCTCACTCAGGTTGCTCATCAGTTGTGTAGCTGTCCTTGTTCCAGATACCATCCCTACTATCGCTGGTAGCGTCGGGTCCTTCTTCCTCAGTATCGCTTGATACTGGTACAGCGTAGATTCATAATTCGCTATCAATGCCTCTAGTTCATCATACGTCTTTGAGTCCACGAACTTCTCCCTGTTGGCTACTAGATATCCCTTCGCTTCAGTCAGCATGCTGAACGCGTCCTTCAGTGCGTTATATGCTACATCCGTCATGCCCGCATAGTAAGCTGTCCTCAGTGTATCTATACTTTCCCCTACTTTCATTAGGTATGACCTCACCGTATCGAAGGCTCTATCGTCACCCAACTTCTTCTGCAGTTCCATACTCTCTAGTGCTTTCGCTGCTTGTGATGCTACTGAGTTTGCTGCCCAGCTTATCGTCTCAGTCAGTTGTGATCCTAACATCGCTCCTCCTGCCATCCCAGCTAGTCTTGGCAGTAATCCCATACCCTTCGTCGCTACTCCTCCTATTATCCCTCCTGTTATCCCTCCTACTAGTTCCGCGTATCTAGCTAATCCTGCTAGCTTCAGTATTTCCTCCATCTTCTCTCTGTCCTCAGTCTTCAGTGGCTCCAATCCTAGTACTACCTTCAAGTTGTTTATACCCTCTATTATCAATTCCCCTAACTGCTTCCCTCCTGTGACGTTCATCAGCATCTTCTCCGCCCACTGGCTCAGTTGCGGTAGTGGACCATAGGTAGCTAGCCTCTCAAGTGCGTTCAGCGTCTGCTCTATCCAAGTCACCTGTCTTATCCCTGAGTGCAGGAACTCCTCGAACGTTGGGCCACTGTTTACCAATGCTTTGTACGCTTCTGGTGCCCCTAGTTCCTTCAATATATTCTCCAGTGTTCTCTTCTCTGCTTCAGTCAGTTGCCCCGCTCTCGCTTTCCTTATCAGGTCCTGTAGTACCTCTATCGTTATCCCTCCTGTATTTTCCATCATCTTCCTTACTTCATCCTCTACTGCTTTCTTCGTCTCAGGATCGTACGTCTCCAATAGCAGCTTCTTTATGTCCTCATTCATTCCCATTAGGTTCAGGAAGCCTCTCTTCACTATCGCTGCTTGTACCTCAGGCGGTAATGATAGCAGATCGTTCACGCTCAGCGTGCCTATTTCAGCCATTGACATTACTTGCGGTAGTGTGTACATCCCCTTTCCTGGTATTACGTAGTAAGGAGTCGTCCCGTCATAGACCGATACTCTCTCCCAGTCCGTCCATCGTCCTCCCGCTAGATAGTACCTCTTCCATACCCAACCTCCTTCTACCTTGAAGTCAACCACACCTGGTACTCTTGAGTATATAGGGTGTAGGCCTTTCTCAATCAGTTCTTGGTTCTTCCTAGCTTCTTCCATCTCCGCTTTTGCTCTCGCTCTTGATTGCCTCTCAAATTCCTCTAACCTCCTCCTTGCTCTAGTTGTCCTTATGCTATCAGCTAATGATCTTGGGTCATATGCCGATCCTCCTGACTTCAGCCATTTACCCCTTCTCGCCATTAAGTCCAGATCTCTCAGTAGTTCCTTTTCCTCTTCCTCCGTCATCCGTCTTGCTCCTAATGCCAGTAGCCTCTCCGCTTCCTTCGGTGATACTATTCTTATCGTCATGCCCTCTATCCTCCTACTTCTCCTTCAGATCCTTCCCCTTCCTTCAGTGAGAACCATATGACTACCGTACTGCCTATTATTTCCATCTTCGATTCCAGTTCATATGTACTCAGTTCCTTCAGCATATCGTTGACCGCTGACATAAGCCTTATCAGTCTTCTCCAGTCCCTTCCGTCTATTCTTATCTCTCCTTCCATCACTACAGCCATAATACCCCTACCCTACTTCTCTTATTCGATATACTAATAATAAACTTTGATCACCGCCCTACCTCCCGTTGGTCTGAAGTTCGTATTCGAGTTCGCTTCTGTTATACGTATTATATCCCCTTCACTCAGTATATTCCATCCCCTCAGTGGTTTTATCATCCTGTTCGCTGATACTGATGTCATTTCCATCTCACCTCCCCATTGCACGAAGTACGTTTGTCCTGATGTCATGCTCATTGCGAACCTGTTCCCAAATACATTACTTCCTCCTGATATCACTACTAGTTCTATGAGGTACGATAGCGTTGACGTGCATGTCACCTCAAGGAATACGTTCATCAATTCCCCTGGTCTCTTCTCATTGTAGTTGAAATTCACGTTCACCCCTGATACCGTTCCTTCTATTACCAGTGGTTCGAATGCCCCTGTTTGCGCTGTTTTCCCTGGGTACAGTCTCACCATCTAAGTTACACCGATACCCACTTCCTTCCTATTATCTCAGCTGATACCGTTATGCTCACGTTCCCTGCTGTCGTCGTTATTATTATCTGATCGTTCTGCACCAGTACTGGTATTATCGGTAGTGGTCCCATAAACCTCGGTGCTGAACCCGTCATCACCCCTACTGCTTGCGCTAGTGTATACTCGTTCGTCGATCCTGCTGCTGTAGTCGATGTGTGCATAGTGAATGCTAGAGTTCTCCCGCTCCTCACGAAATTTATCAGTGGTGTTACTGCTGACGTCCCGTTGTTCCTGAAGCTCATCCATATCGATGTCGGTTCGAACAATATGTTCTCAGATATCGTTACCGTTATCGATGTCCCCGTTGTCGATGATACCGATATCCTGTACGGATCCCATGCGTTATAAGGCAGTTATATCACCTTATCATCCTTCCTGGGAACGGTGTGTACTTAATGTGATACCTCAATATCGAGTCACCAGTGCTTGGGTTCGCTATTCTCAGCTTCAGCTCCGTGTTCTCTATCATAAACCTCATCTCAGGCAGTCTCACGTACACCGTCCTTCCTACCACTCCTGGCTCACCATCATACCCTAATATCACGCACCACTGTGTGTTTGCTCCTGATACAGTGAAGTAAGCTCTGTTCCTAATTTGCGCTCCGTATAACACTTCCGCTACTATCGTCCTATCCCCTGTCGCTGATCCCAATCCTATCTCGAAAAACGCGTACCTTGATCCGAATACGTGATCCCTCGTGAACGTTACCTCTGTCGCACCTGGTTCAGCGTACGTATCGTAGTCCAGTATTGACTCATGATCGTACTCTACCCCTTCCTGCATCGGCCATATGAGCGGTGTGCTCCATGTAGCTGTCCCGTATGTCAGTACTACTGTATCGTATCCCCATGCTCCCGATCCTCTGACCAGTGATATAACTACTAGCATCGCTCTCGCTAGTGCTCCTGGGTACCTTCCCGCGTATACCGCTATATGGGTTAGCCATCCTTCCTCTAAGTCCATGAAGTCGTAAGTTATGTTAAAGTTCCTGTTCGTCACTCCAGTTTTGTCCAAATAGCGTTCTATCCCGTTCTTATCTATGTACCTCACTATCACCCTGTAGCCTATATCGTTCTTCCAATTGTGGAACTTCAATTGCAAACGCTCGTCCTTGCTTATGTATATTCCCCAACTCGTTAGCCTCGGGTCTGCTCTCGTCGGGGAAAATATAGGTACTTCCATAATCTCCCCCTTCCTTAATGGGGTTACGCTCTTAAAAAAATAGTTATTGGGTAGATATTACTTATACTCCCCTCTAGCCTAATTCCGCCATAAGCAGGGTTACGTTTACCGTTCCTCCCGTTTCATCCTGTACTACATCCAGTGTGGTCGAGAACTTGTTGCTCCCGTTTATCACCGGTATCGTCGGTAGGTTGAAGCGTTCGTTCAGGAATATGAAGTACTCAGCTGTTATATACTCGTTATCCGGTATAGCTGGGAACCCTATCCTCAAGTTACCTGTATCTGGCCCTCTCAACCCTATCATGAACGCAGTCCTATCCACCTTGTATCCCAGTAATGCGTAGTCAACGTTAGCTTTGAATAAGTCGAAAGCTACGTTTATCGCTGCTGTCCCCGTGTAGTCTCCAGATGTCCCTGCTGACAGTGGTACCCTTACCGTGAAGTAGTTCTTTATCTTCGCCGCTATATCCGAGTAGTTCACTAAACGCGCTGATACACCCGGTAGGTCATCGTAATACACTAGTATAGCTCCATGCTCTATATGCCCTGATGTCCCACTGCCGCTCAACTCAGCTACTATTACGTCCTGTGGGTACACTGGTTGTGCGTTCTTCGTCGGTAGTAAGTGCCAGTTGTGCCCTGGCTTCAGGTACCAGTTCAGACCCTGTACGTTATCGTGCATCTTAGGGCTCCTGAGCCTGAATACTCCATATACGCCTGAGTGGATCCTAGCCATTGCGTCCACTATAAACACTCTCGTCCCTGCTACCGCGTTCTTTATCACGAATGAGTCCCCTGTGTTAGCGGTTAATGCCGTCAGTGTCGTTCCTGGTGCTGTTACCCTACCAGTTATTATCTCCAGACCACGGGGCATGATATCACCTCCTTACCCTTACTCCCCGTATATCTCCTTCTTCTTCGCTTTCAACGCTGCTACTACAGCGGTCACCCTGTTCGCTATATTCTCCTCGAAGTCAGCGCTCTTCGGTGGAAGCTCCACAGCTGCTAAAGCATCAGCATAAGGTTTCCACTTCGTTGCCCACTTGTCTACTCTCCCCTCTAAGCTTTCCCTTATCCTCTTTGATCCTAACTCTAATGCGTTCTTCCTCCACTCTTCCTCGCTTACTCTCTCTATCCCCCTCTTTCTCCTCTTGGCTGCAGCTGCTTCCTCCAGCTTCTCCTTCCATAATCTTTCAGCTTCCTCTGATGCCGCTTTGTCCTTCCACTTTGCCTTTCTTACCTTCCTCGCGTATCTGTCAGGTATCTTCGGCAGTATCTCCTTTAACGCTTCCTTCGCATCTTCGGGCGGTGTTACCTTAACCATACTATCACCTGCCCATATTAACCCATTGAAGCCGATATATATTTTCCCCGATATATCCCCTCTCAATTTCTACAGTTGAAATACTGGGTATATCATTTATATATTTAGTATATCCTACTCTTATATGGTGGTGATATCATGGTTCCCCACTCGCTTCCGTCCTCATCCTCCTCCACTCTTCCTCGCTCCGCTAAGGAGCTTAGGGATCGTTCTATGTCTCGCCTCCTTACCTTCCTCGAGTTCTGCTCTACTATCGAACCCCTCAGGCCTTACGCTACTCACTGCCTCACTAGCTTGAAGCGTAGGGGTTATCTCTTCTCCCGCGAGTACCGTGCCTTAATAGACCGCGTTCATTCTTACGATCCCAGCTTCCTTCCTGATCCTAAGTGCGTCTTCGATTGGATCAACTGGGAGCTGATCGTTTATTAGGCTCCCTTCCATCCTCCTCTCTTTCTCCTCCTCATCCTCAGGAAGGGCATAACTTTCACCTTTCTCCGGTCCTTTAAAGCCCTAGGATATCTCTCTCTCCTCCTCCTCTTTATTTACCTTTTTCGAATAGGGCGGGTGGGTGGGTGGCCACACTAGCTTGGCTTCATTCAGCTCTTATCAGCTCCTCCTCCAGTGCCTTCCTCAGCAGCCTCCTACCGTCCTCCCCTAGTGCTCTAGCCTTTCTGATTATTAGCTCGCAGTCTACCGCTAGCCTCAGCAGTGGTGTCAGCTTCGTCGTCCTTACTGCGTATATCCAGTTTTCCTTCCAGCCTCTCAGTGTCTCCAGTACTTCATCCTCCGTTTCACAAACCAGTAGCATCCTCCTAAGTTCCTCCTTCCACTCCTTGAATAGCATGTACTTTCTCTCCCCTATCAGTAGTGACTTCCTCAGTTCCTCCTTGTCCCCTACGGCTCTCTTCACTCCCTTCCTCCTTCCCATTCTCAACACCTCGGCAGGTTATTGCATATCGCAACGTACACCAGTATCCTCATCCCCGTCCTCGGGTTCGTATAGACCGCGTAGTAGTTGTGGTAAGCCTCCAGTTCGAAGCATTCAAATCTCCCTGATCTCAGGTCCATTAGCTTCACTCTAGCCGGGCACTCTACGTACATCCTTCCTCTACCTCTCCCCTATCTTGTACCTTAGGCCTAGGTATGAAAGCCACGGCAAAACGTAGAGCTTTATCCCCATGTTGCTGCATGATGCCCTTATCTCGTTCGTCGCTACTGCTACAACATAGCTCATCGTGTCTATAATTATGCCTGGCACTTGATTCCTCAGTTTCTCCGCGTATACCAATAGCTGCCCTATTCCGCTCGCAGTCGCTCTCCTCTTCACTTCTATTAACTCCACTCTGTCGTCCGTAATGAAGCGTAAGGCATCTATCTTCAATGCAAGCAGGTACTTCATCGCTTCCAGTACGCTGCTATCCACTCTCCCCTTCCACTCATCTAGGCTCGGGTAAAGTGGTAGATCAAATATATATTCCCCGTATTTATCATATTCCCTTACCCACTCGCAGAAGATAAGTTGCTCAGCCGGTAGGTAGTGTGGGAGTGGAGCGAACATGCAGTCCTTATATCTCTCTATTCGCATGTAACGCTCGCTGAACTTTGATATTAGATCCTCACGTATCGTCGGCATGTCTATTTTAAAAGTACGCTTTTTCAAATTTAAAAGAATACTCCCCCTCTCTATATACCCTCCCCTACCCATTAATAAATGATGTGATGTCAAACTTCCTAAATAGTCTTTTCCTTTCCTCCCCTCCCTCTAATCCCGTTTCTCCTTTCTTTTTTCTCGTATCGTCTACTCTTCGTGCTAGGCTCCTCTCGTCGTCGTGTCGTATAAATTGGTTATTTATTATTTATATATTA
Source organism: Candidatus Korarchaeum sp. (assembly GCA_033582115.1). Classification (GTDB taxonomy): domain Archaea; phylum Korarchaeota; class Korarchaeia; order Korarchaeales; family Korarchaeaceae; genus Korarchaeum. Next base: position 10,328 of record JAVQRZ010000137.1, read on the forward strand.
ATAGTAATAAATATATAAGAAGGGAGATAAAATAAAAAAA
>JAVQRZ010000138.1:0-1831 GCA_033582115.1 Candidatus Korarchaeum sp.
GTTTGGATAGCTGAACTCGGGCCTACGCATATGCCTGTCGGAGCCCTAGGGTCATCGCTAAGGTAGATCGAGTGGATAGGCAACTCCCTCCTCACGAGCTCGTAAGCTACCAAGCCCCTTCTCATGAAGTAGACATCTGAGGGGAGTATTATCGAGAAGCTAGAGTTTGGAACGGGCGGTTCAGATATCTTCACGACGCTTAAGGACGGTACGCTTAGGATAGGGCCTAGGAACATGAAGAGGTAGTTGTAAGTAGCGTTCTCCCCGTTCAAAAACGCTAAGTCTCCTAGAGTCGTGAGGACAGCTACTTCATCGCTTTTAGATATGCTCTTGAGCATGAGTAGAGGTACCTCCGGTCCCTCGGAGATCCAAGGTGAGAACTGTCTCATCGAGTCCCTTAAGTGCATAAGCGAGGCTACTGTTGAGGAGTAGTAGGAGAGGATCAAGACAGGATATCTAACCTCACCGTAGCTCTGCTTGACGGCGAAATCGAAGTCAGCTGCTAGTATGGATCCCGAAGCTGTCTTATTAATCTGGTTCCACTTCTGGATGCTGAGAGCTGTTGATGAGAAACCGAAGACGATCAAGCTAGCTAGGAGAAGCGCTTGAAGCCTAGAGCTCCTTGAGAGCTCTAGAAGTCTCCTCAGGAGGGAAGAGGATAGAGCAGCTAAGCCTAAAGCAGCGTAAAGCGGGAATCTGTACTCCCAGTAAAGCAAATTGAACCCTGAGAGCTTTAAGTAGGTCAGGGTCCTACCGAGCAGGAGGCTGGTTAGAGCGAAGACCGAGTAGCCCTGCATGTGTTCAGTTAACTTAGACCTCAGAGAGGGTATCGCTAGCAGTCCAGCGATACCCACTAGGTTGGGGTAGAAGAACCAGGGCAAATGACCTAAGTAAAAGAGATCGCTCACCTTAACCTCACCTAGGTGGAGTTGCCAGACGATCAAGCCTGATGAGTAGAAAGCCAGTAGGATTGAGACGACTAAGTTACGCCTCTCAGATAGGAAAGCGATGAACTTAGTCGATAGAGCTCCGAGATACCTCTCCCTAACTTCATTCAACACTAAGGAGAGCAAACCTGCTAGCAAGAGATAGAGTGAGGTAGAGATAGTTGCTCCTTCGTAAACTCCGGGGGCTAGGTAGAGAGAGTAGAGCGTAACACCAGCCAGGGTCACGCCTAAGGCGGAGTACCTCCTCCCTCCGAAGAGGATTGAAGTTAGGATTAAGTAAGCTGAGAAGACGAGGGCTTCAGCTACGTGGACTAAGAAAGCAAATAGGGTTGAGGAGAACACGTAGGCTACCTTCCTCCTCCCCTTTACGCATAGGTCAGAGTAAAGCAGGAAGGCTAGCAAACCTATCGCTAGCGTCAGAGGGAGACCCCAGAAGAAGATAGGCTGGCTCCATATCAACGACCTGTAGGAAGCCTCGTTAGCCTTATCTAACCCGTTATGATCAGTCCCGTACCTGATCGCAGCTAGGAAGCCCAAGCTAGTGAAGATGCTCCAGCTAAATAGAGCTTCGCTCCTCCACTTCAGCTTAGAGAACGAAGAAGCTACTAGGAGAAAGGCAGCTAAGTTGATCGGGATCACCGTTAGGATCACACTGAAGGAATCAGCCTTAGTGATCAAGTAGACTACGCTCAAGAGGGAGTGGAAGCCTAGGTAACTCCACGCGCTGTAATCGCTAGGCCTCTCAGCTAGCTCCCAAGCTCTATCCTGATGGTAGATTATATCGTTAGTGGTGAGTCTGAATATGTTAGGATAGGCTAGAGCTAACTCGAGGAAGAAGAAGGATGCTAGGACTAAGATCAAAGCTTTATAGTTATCTAACTTCA
>JAVQRZ010000139.1:0-3349 GCA_033582115.1 Candidatus Korarchaeum sp.
AGTAGCCCGGAAGTCCTTCTGGTATCGGACTTGGTGTCCTCAAAGCTTCCCCGAACCAGGCCTCTGCTATGTAAGTATCGTAATCTATTGCGTAAGCGAAAGCCAACCTGACGTTCTTATCTTGGAAGAAGTTAGGAGGTACTCCCTCGCCATCTAGCTTCCCGCTGCCTATGTAGGGCGAGGTAGCTGATACGTTGAAGTTGAAGAAGATCGCATCGTTAGCTAAGGTAGGTAGGCCCTTGATTATCCTTATGCCCGGCACCCCTTCCACTTCCTTCATGTTCTGTCTCGGCACGTAGGCTATATCAACATCCCCATTAAGGAACATGAGTTTTCTAGTGGCCCATTCATCTACCTTCATTATTATGAACTCGGAGAAGTTCGCTGGTCCACGCCAGTACTGATCGAACCTCTTGAGTACTACTTGCTTTCCGTGCTCCCAAACACCCAGCATGAAGGGTCCTGAGCCGCAGTCAGCCTCCTGAAGGGGTGGGTTCTCAGGGTTGTTGTACTTAGTCCAATTCTCTGCGGTACCGGGCCAGTCCCCATGAGCTATAGCGCATTGCTTGTCGACTATGCTGGACCAAGTCTGAGACAGTATCTGAAGCAATGTGACTAGAGGATAGGGTTTCTTCAACCGGATCACTACATTATCTCCTTCCACTTCTATAGCTTTATCTATATCCTCAAACTTCACCACCACGTTCCCATTCTCATCTCTAGTCGACTCTACCCCTAGAAGAGGATCAAGAAGCATCCAGGATGGCCCACCATCCCTATCCATGACTAGGACTCTCTCTAAGGAGTATTCCACATCCTCAGGCGTTAGCTCACGTCCTGAATGGAACTTTATCCCCTTTCTTATCGGGAATATTATAGTCATACCGTTATCCTTGACGAGGCCGTTCTCGACTGAGGGAACCTGAGTAGCTACCAAAGGGATGAATTTGTCAACGTGTTCCCTATCGAAGAATATGAGGGTCTCGTACATGTTGAAGATAACCTCACCGCTAGCAGTATCATATGCCCAAGCTGGATCCAACGTCTCAGGCTCTCCTATCGTTGCTTCTATCAACTTATCTGGGTTCTTGACAGTTGGAGTCGTCGGGGTTGTCACGGGAGTAGTTGAGGGAGTAGTTGGTGGAGTAGTGGGGGGAGTAGTGGGAGGAGTCACTGTGGGTTTCGTAGGTAATGTGAGGTAATAAACTGCTACACCCACAGCTATAAGAAGGATCAGTACTATTAGAGCTACTAGAAGACTTCTTCTCATAGAATCACTCCCCGGAGAGAGGAGCATGTTATCATAAGCTCCTCTACCCCAAGTACACAACTTGAATAAAATATAACCTTTATCATCACGAAGATGATCTTTCCCAAATGTTGATATTTCCCAGGGATAGGAAGGTAATGGTGTCATCAAGGTTTTTTAAGTCTAGGTGTTACCAGCCTCCTAATATGAGGACCTACGTAGGTAGGAATCTAGGTGCATTTCTCGAACTGATGATTTTCAGTGCGAGCAGATCCATTTGGGTGTGCAGCTCTAAGATATCTCCTAGGTTCGCTCAGAGGCTAGTGGATAATGCGAGGAAAGGGATTGATATCAAAGTGATCACTGAGAGCTATAGGAACGAGGAAAGTGTAGATTTAATAAAGAAAGCTCTGAGATCTGAGAGATCTGATAGAAGTTCTGGGACCATCAAGGAAGATTTCACACGTCCGCAACTAGATTACCTGATCCTTAAATCAGGTAAGGAGAGTATTCAAGTGAGTATTTACATCATAGATGGTAAGCAAGCCATGATAGGATCTGCTAATCTCACGGAATCTGATCTCTATGGAGGCGTTGAGTACATGCTCATAATAGAGGATCTGAGGGATGTTGAGAAGGTAATGGAGGACTTCATAGCTCTGTGGAGGCTCTACCTAGGGTTGAGGATATGAGTTGAATTCACAAGGTCCTTCTCTAAGGACATGCTTTCCCAACGTCTCACATGAGTACCTAATAGTATTTTTATCCCCCGAAGGGTAGTTCAGTTCCAATTACTCAAAGAGAGAGACAGCATTAACTATAACCTCCAACTTCCTCAATGAGACCTCATATGCATTACCGTATCCTTTCAAACCTCCAAAGCCACAGTCAGCGCTGATCAAATCTACTCTATCACCTCCGAACCTCTCGATCAGAACCCTAAGTAAGGACTCGACTTCATCAAGGGATTCGACCTCAATGCTCCTAGCACTCACAACACCCGGCGACACGACCTTACCGAATTCATCGAGCTGATCCCTCCTGAAGACCTCCAAGTTCTCTTTGGTATCGTGGAACTCATGACTTAAGTATCTCACAGGAGTCCTCATGAGGATCTCTGAGAGTAGAGGAGATATCCTACCACAAACGTGTAGTCCAGCATTGTACTTGAACTCACTTAAGATCTCCTCGTATATAGTAACGAGATCCCCCTCGGAGTAATTGAACAGGATTCTCCTCCCCACAATTATCCCCAGGACGGGATCGTCTACGAAAACGTACCTTATTCCCCTGTAGGATGCCCAATCTACTATCTCCCTCACATAGGGGACGAAGAAAGAGAGGATGATGTCCTTCCTAGTCACCATGGAGGTGTGAAATCCCTCTCCCTCCTCAACCCTACTAGCTAACGTCAGGGGACCCGCTACAGCGAACCTCAAGTTCCTGGGATCAGCTTTAGATACCTCTAAGAAACTCTCTAATTCCCCTAGGTCTAGTGAAGGCTCTCTCAGATTCGCTGGGGCATATCTCCCCTCACTGATCCTTTCAAGAACTCCATTCCTCACTAAGGGCTCTAGGTATATATCGGTGAAGCTCTTCAGCTGGGGGATAGGAGGGATGGATACCCCTAAGCTCGAGGTATCTGAGTAAGCTCTGATCATGTTCTCCAGCGAGTGCTCCAGGGGGTAGCTTCCCACGTGAGAGGTCCTCAGAGTCCCACCTTCCTACGGTACTTACTGCACCTAAAACTTAAGTCCCTCCATCAAGGGGTCCGGCCGTGATGGAGTTATTTGACTTCGATGCTGAAACGAAGCTAACCTGCTTACTCGGTCATCCTGTGTCGCACTCAGCATCTCCCGCGATACACAATGTTTCTTACAGGAAGATGAAGTTGAACGCTGTTTACCTGGCGTTCGATGTCATCAGGTTGAGACCAGCTATATATGGTCTGAAAGAACTAGGGACCGTGGGCTGTAACGTAACAGTGCCGCACAAGGAGGAGGTTATCAAGCTCCTCGATCACTTGAGTGAAGAAGCTGAGCTGATAGGAGCTGTGAACGTGGTGAAGTTTGGTGAGGAGGTTCAAGGGTTCAACACAGA
>JAVQRZ010000140.1:0-19769 GCA_033582115.1 Candidatus Korarchaeum sp.
GGAGAGGAATTAGGTACTAGGGAGGTTGATTCTCCTTGAGCATTTCTTACATAAAGAATATAGAGGAACTTACGATGAATGGTCTCTCACAGAAGGATAGGAACGCTAGGAGATCTCTGTTGTTGTCATTAGATAAAGCGATAACTTCTGCAGATTCCTACAAATCCGTCTCTAATAGATTCTCAAATAAATCAATATTTCAAATGACAACATCAATAGATTTAAAAAATTTTAGAAGAATATTCGTAATTGGCGCTGGCAAGGCCAGCGGGTTGATGGCGAAGGCAGTAGAGGATAAACTAGGCGAGAGCATATCAGAGGGCTGGGTGAACGTACCTGCTAAGACGGAGAAAACAATCGGTCTCTCTAAGATAAAATTGAACCCAGCAGGTCATCCCATCCCTGATGAAGGAAGCGTAAAGGGAGCTAAGGAGATTCTCAGAATAGCTTCTATGGCTGAGGAGGGTGACTTAGCGATAGTCCTCATATCGGGCGGAGGCTCGGCCCTTATGGAGTACCCTGTAGAGGGAATAAGCTTAGAGGACCTAAGAGAGATGAACAGGCTGTTAGTTCTAAGCGGAGCGGATATCAAGGAGATAAATACAGTTAGGAAGCACGTATCGATGATAAAAGGGGGTAGGTTGGCTGAAGCAGCATATCCAGCTACTCTAGTCTCCCTGATAATATCTGATGTCATAGGGGATCCTCTCGACACTATAGCCTCGGGTCCAACGGCTCCTGATGAGACGACATTTCAAGATGCTTGGGAAGTACTTAGGAACTACTCACTGATCGAGAAGATGCCGAGCTCAGTCGTGAAGGTAATAAGAGATGGAATGGATGGTAAGATACCTGAGACCCCAAAGCCAGGTGATCCCGTTTTTGAGAACGTGACTAACATAATCGTTGCGAACAACCTAAAGGCTATCCAAACGGCCGAAGGTGTTCTTCGGGGCCTAGGCTACAACACGCTACTCTTGGGATCTAGGGTTCAGGGTGAGGCTAGGCACATAGGTAAAATGCTGGCTGGACTAGCAGCTTCGATAAAGAACGAAGGAGTTCCGATTTCACCTCCTGCGGCTATCCTCATGGGGGGAGAGACTACAGTGACCGTGACGGGTAAGGGCGTGGGAGGGAGGAATCAAGAACTAGTCCTGGGTGCTGTCAGGCATGTGGCTGGGCTTGACGGTGTAGCTATAGCTTCTATGGGAACTGATGGAATAGACGGTCTCTCGGATGCTGCTGGTGCTATATGCGATGGCCACACGCTTGAAAGGGCCTTGAAGGAAGGACTAAAACCGGAGGATTACCTCAGGAACAATGACTCCTACACTTTCTTCTCGTGGTTAGGCGATACAATAATGACAGGGCCTACTTTAACTAATGTGATGGATGTGATGGGCGTCGTAGTGGAGGATTGATCAAAATGGTTATATTAAGTGAAGCTCACGAGTTTTATTGAGAGTTCTTCAACTGGGGAAATCTATGCCGAGGAGGAATCCGAGAGAGGGAGAGTCTTTCAAAGGATGGAAGGGTATGAAAGGAAGAAAGGGTAGAGAGAACCTTTACCAAGTGAGACTTGAGGGATTGAATAGGAAACCCTCATCTCTGAAGCCTGGTGACCTAATAGAAGTGCTGGTGAGGTCCGTCAATAGGAGGGGTGAGGGAGAGGGTATTTATGAAGGAAAGCAGGTAGTGATAGTAGGGGCTCCTGATCCAGGGGTCGCTGTGAAGGTCAGAGTTAGGAAGATCGCAGGGGACAAGATATTCACGGAATTAGCGGAAGAGGATTATGGAGAGGGATAGGAAGTTACTGAAGGATCTTATAGGGACACTGAAAGAACTAGGTTTCACAAACTATAAGGCTAAGGTTCTCGCATATCTCAGCTTGAACAGAGAACCTTTAGAAATAGCGAAACTGAGTTCATTAACAGATGTCCCCCGAACTAAGGTATATTCGGTAGTCTCCTCGCTCGAGGAGGAGGGATTAGTTAAGGTACAGGAAGGAAGACCAATGAGGGTTTCTGCACCTCCACCTGATGAACTAGCCTCCCTAATTATTGAGAAAGTGCTTTCAGATACTTCAGCTAAATTATCACGAATAGAAGGCATCCTCAAGCTTAACTTAACGGAAGGGCTTTGGGTAGTAGAGAAGTCTACACTACCGGTTAAGGGGGAAAGAGTAATAAGCGGAATAGCTGTAGCAATAATTAAGGATGCTAAAGAGAAGATAAATCTTATCTTAAGCGAGAAGAATTCTCGCTTTTTACCAAAAAGGCTTCCAAATATCGTTAGCGCTGTAGTAGAGAGCCCATCCACGCGGTACGCGCTCAGTATCCCAAGAGCGCGCTGCAGGATAGTCGGGAGACACGGTATCTTCATGGTCCTGAGCGAGAGAGCTTGTGTATTCAGCGATGAGGAACTCAAGCGAGGAGTTTTCACATCAGAGGAAAGCTTAATATCTGCTTTCTCAGATTTATTTAAGGGACTTTACGCTTCAGGGGTGACCCTACCGAGTAAGGGTTTAAATGGAGGTATCTAAGGGAGACCCGGGGATCGGTTTGAGCTCAGAGGAGAGGGGTTATGAGTGGGAATTAGAGCTCCTGATGGTCAATTCTATACTAGATTTACTGAGGTTAGCTGCATCTTCTAACTCCGTTCCAGTTTTGGTTGAATTCTGGAGCGGAACTCTTAATGGGAGAATCATAGGAACGTTTGCTAACAACTATGGGATAACTAAACCGGATGTCTTCTCTTTCACTCTCTACGATGGGGAGGAGAAGGGCAGCTTTCTAGTTTATAGAGCGGACGAAACCGGGGAGCGTTATGAGTTCTTAGAGGTATTGTCCCCTGATAAGATAGTGTTTCCTTTGATAAAGCTCTCTAGCGAACCTTATTGGTTCTCAGGGAGACTTAGATCAAGTGGGATAATAGACAATGCCAAGTAAACGGTTAATAATTATAATTTTGACTCTCCTAATACTAATAGCATTAATTCTTAGCTATGAAGGAGTTAAAAATATTAAAACGAATATAGTAGCCAGAATGGAATGCCATGAAGGGGCGGTTAGTCTGATCCTGGAGAACAATGGCGCTCCCTGCAAGATCTACTACTTAACGGTAACTGAAGGAGATAAGATAATTATGGTATTAGAGCTTAACCAGATTTTGAATACCGAAAAGAGGACGTTAGAATTAGATATATTGGATATTCAGAGAGATAAACTCAGGGTTTCGATGGTATTTGATAGAGGCGTTATTGGAGGACTCACTTGTGGTTCGAGCGTTCGCTCCCAACCGTAGAGCTTTTATTTACTCTCGACCTCATGGTTGGGGCCGTAGTCTAGCTAGGTAGGATGCCGGCCTCGGGAGCCGGAGGTCCCGGGTTCAAATCCCGGCGGCCCCACCAGTGAGAGTATGAGAGCAATTATAGTGAGGAAGGATCTTCAGTAATACTGATAAAAGATGGGATCTACTTAGTGGAAGTTGAGGGAGAAAGATTCATAATAGAGTCTAGAGTTCTCACCCTCATCCAAACTCGGGCTTGAACTATCCTTAGAGGACGTAGATCGCATGATAACGAAAGGTTCTAGCTACTTCTGATCACTCTCTCGCTGAGAGAACTAGAGTCAGAAGTGTGGAGGTCATCCCAATTAGAAACTTAAGCTAAATAGGAAAATAAAACGTAGTAAATGTTCACAATCAACGAGAGGAGTACTAGAATTGGGAACCCTACCTTCATGAAGTCAGAGAACTTGAACTCGAACTTCTCCCTAAGGGCTGAGTAGACGACTAATGAGGGAACTGAAGCTATAGGAGTAGCTATCCCCCCTAAGCCAACTGAGACGACCAAGATCCACCAGAGCTCATCGTAACCAGTCAGCCCTACGAGCTCATCGATAGTTGGTATCATCACAGCTGTATAGGGGATGTTATCAACGAATGCTGAGGTAAATGAAGAGAGCCATGTGATCGAAGTTATCAGAAGGACTTTATTCTCATGAATCAACGAGAAGATGGCTTGAGCTATTATATGAAGTATCCCTACTTTCTCCAGAGCTCCAGAAACGATTAAAATACTTCCTAGGAATATCAGTAAATCCCAGTTTAGTTCTCTGAGGATGTTAGGCATGCTATCACCTCCAACTAGGAGGAGGAAAACTGCACCGTAGATAGCTGATGAAGCTGGCTTAACATTTGTGATATCCTCGAGTAGAAAGAGCAAGATAACCACTATTATCGTGGGAACGCTGGCAAATAAGAGCCTCCTGTTCTTGAGCTCATACCTACTTTCAGATAAAGTAGTAATCTCTATACTTACTTTTAAATGCTTCCTGAACATGATCATTAGGGAAACTAAAGAGATTAGGTAAGTTAGCAAAGTGATTGGAGCGGTATTCCAAATGAAATCGTTGAAGGGAACTCCTAGATGGGAAGATATCATGATATTAGGTGGATCCCCTACTGTGTGGTTATGCCGCCTAAACTTGAAGAAATGCTTAAGGTGATCAGAGCGGGTATAGGATTAAGTCCTAGGGCCTCACAGACCTCTAAAGCTATCGGGACCATCACAAGTATTACTGTTGCGTTGTCAAGGAAGGCTGAAAGAATGAATGTGAGAAGAGAGAAAGTTATAATTAGCTGATAAAATCTCCTTATCCTTAATGAAACCAGATATTGGGCTAGAATAGAGAGAAATCCAGCTTCTTTCAAGGTTTCAACAATAATCATCATACCAAATAGGAGTCCCAAGACGTCAAAATCCATGTAGAGACTCATGTCCTCACTGCTCATTATCCCTAGGTACCAGAGTATAGCTAAGCTTGTCAGCGAGACCACCGTTCTATGCCTGTATTCCATAGCTAACATGATGAAGAGAGCGATGAATATGAGAATAGCCTGAATCTGCTCGTTGTTTAAGCTTGTGTACTCCCTCATCGGGAAGTAAGCGAGGAAGAGAGTGATCAAGAGGATCGGAGCGAGGTAGTGCCTTTTCATCATTCACCACCTAGGACGCAGATTGCCACGTAAGCTATCGGGATTACTGGGAGCACGGCTAAAGCGCTAGTGTATAAGAACCTAAAAGGGCTAATCTTACGGTATCTCTCCCTTACAGTCCTTAAGGCGATCAAGTTAGCTATAGATCCCCAGGGAGTGAGCGCGGACCCTATGCTGGTCCCGACTATGAGGGCCCACCAAGTCTCCTCGCCCACGTTCAGCTTACGCAGGACCGGGGAAAGTATGGCTACAGCTTCAGCATCATCTACGAACATTGAGAGCCCTATCGAGGTCAGGTAAACGTTCAATCGTGTATGAGCTCCAGCTACCCACTCAGCTAGAGTATCGAACTCTCCGGCATAGTTTACCAACTCTGTTGCTAAGAGTAGGCTTCCTAAATAAGCGATGGACGCCCAATCGACCTTCATGAAAACTTTAGATATCCTCTCCCCACCTAAGAATAGTAGGAATATCGCGGTTATACCTAAAGCTAGGCTCTCATCGATGCCTAGACTCTTGGAGAGGAGAAGTAGTGTGAGCATCAAGATCATGGAGAAGGAACCGAAGATAAGATAGGATCTATCGTATTCCTGGATTTCATCCCAAAGCCTGACTTGAGGAACGCATTTAAGGTGCTTTCTCCTCGAGGTCCTGATAAGTAGAATCGAGAGTGAGATAGAAGTTGAGATCATAGAGATGGGTGCTGCAACCATAAGGAAATCTGAGAACCCTATTCCGGCATTTACGCCGACTATTATATTAGATACATCCCCTATGAAGGTAGCCATAGAACCTAAGTTCGAGGAGATCACTAAAGATATCATTAGATCCGTTGGATCGAGCTCGGGGACGCACTCAGCGAGTTTAATAGCGATCAGCATCATATAAGATAACACTAGGATATTACTCAATAAGGCTGAGAGGAGGGCATTCAGAAGGTTAAGAGATATAAAGATCCTAACTGGGGAAGTAAATCTCCGGAGGATCCTCTGGGAAGAGATCTCGAAGAAGCTTCCTCTGCTCAGGAGCGCTGAGAGAACCTCTAATCCAAAAATAGCTACAATTATTTTCATTATTTCGCTTCTTTTTACGAAAAATTCTTCTAAATTAACAGAATATATGTTAGTTAATAATGCTAAAGCTACTATAAATGCTAAAGCTTTTCTCTCAGGTTTCAACGAGGATGCGAGTATGACTACAGCTAGTATCAGGAGCCCGAGGATAGGAGATTGTGATACCATAAGAAGGGTCGATGCTTCCATGCAAATTCCAGCACTTTAGGTTATGTATCACAATAAAATGGTTTTTCATTGTGTGGCGGGGCCGGGATTTGAACCCGGGACCTCCGGATCTCCCAGCGGCGCCGTGGCCCTAAACTTATCCATGGCCCTAAACTTATGAGTCCGGCGCTCAAACCAGGCTGAGCTACCCCGCCATTAAGAACTTGATATCTCTCGAATTAATAAACGTTTCAGGGGGGCTCAGTGTGAGCTGGGAACTACATCCCATATTTTCGTTGATGTTCGTCCCTATCATCGCCCCCTATTTAACTGAATCGGTAGAAAGATAAACTTTTCGCCATCTAAGTCCCTCGTGCAACGATCATCGATCTCCTAACTCTCTAAGGACCCTTAAGGTTTTTAATCAGTGAGCTTTACGCATCAGGGTGTCCGATGGGATTCGAGTTAGAGGAAGTCACTCCAGCGGAGGAGTACCCTTACTCATTCAAGGACTACCTCTTACAGCCTGCGATTCTATCTAGTAGAATTTTCTCCGCTATTATATTATCTCCCAAATTGAAGTACTGGTTACTTACGATCTCAATTAGCTCTATCTTCCTTACAATAGGTAGCTGGGCTCTAATGAGTAAGCTTGTGATAAACATCAGGCTCTCGGATGAGTTCCCCCAAGGGGCTCAGGAGATGATAGGAAGTTTGATAGAGCTCACAATCAGGAACCCACTAGTGATATTCATCAACTCTCTGATAGGAGAGTTTATAGAGAGTTTGATCTCTGCTCTAGTGATATTCATATTGGCGAGATCCTTTTCGGATAGAGGGAGTTTCTCCTCAGGTATCATGGTAGCCGGTCTGGGGGGTCTTCCATCCATAGTGTATGGGATGCTCCTAACCCTCCTCGGGTTCTCAATGCCGGAAGTAGAGTGGAACATAGAAATAGGACCACAAGCGGGGACTTTTGGATTTGAAGAGAACATCCCATGGGAGATATTCCTACAAGAATCTATTTTACAACTCATAATCTCAATATGGTTCTTCATGGTGCTCTTAGTTTGCTTCACCCGAGGTTACGGGATGACGAGGGGTAAGGCTGCAGTAACTTCTCTATGCACCTGTTTAGCGTCAAATATATTCTTGATATTAGGACTGGTAATGTACATCTAGTTAAAAGGTATCTTACCTTTTTTTTTTAATTATTTTCAATTAAGAGATTTCTCTATAGATCATTAGGATAACTTCCACTCCCACTTACTCCTCTCTCTCAACAGAGTAAACGATGAGTTTCCTCAATATATCCTTCTGAGGAGACTCCGGAATAGAGGTTAACGTATCTATAGCGCTATCAGCGAATCTAGACGCTAAACTAGCAAGTTGACTTCTAACATCCTCTTTGAGAAGGCAGGTAAGCTCGCCCTCTTTACCCCAGTCAAGGATATCGTCCTTTATCTGATAAGCAAGACCTAGGTAGAGGCCATAAGAACCCATCCTCTCGACTAAGTGATCCTTTCCAGCTATTAACGCTCCTAGAGAGGAAGCCGTCTGGAATAAGGAGGCGGTCTTATACTTAAGGACCCTCAGATAGTCATTCAAGCTTATAGGAATCCCCTCCTTAAGCAATATGACTTCCATAATCTCACCTATCGACATAAGCTTGGTGGTCTCTGAGATGAGCTTGCCCACCCTCCTATCATCATACCTATTGGCTATCTCGAGAACTAGAGAGAGAATGAAGTCCGCTATTAGGATCGCCATCTCAATTCCATGCTTAACGTGGAATGAAGGCAAGTCTCTTCTCATGCTACTGTCATCAATTATGTCATCATGTATTAATGAAGCTAGATGTATGAGCTCTACGGCAGCAGCCGCGGGATCAGGATCACCCCCTCCTCCTACTGCTTCGTTGACTAGTAAGAGGAGGGCTGGTCTTATCTTCTTACCCCCTCTAGTAAACTCGATCAGTGGTTCAGCGAAAGGATTTCCCATATTTTCCCTTAAGATCCTCGATATGGCTGAGTCAGCTCTCCTAACGTAAGGCTCGAGTGAGTACTTCAACTCGTCCCTCCCTATTCCTCCCACCGAGGCGAGGGTCTCTTTGCTACCTATAACTTTATCCCGAGACTCCAATTTTTGAAATAATAACTAGCTTTTTTTTAATAGCGGGTATGCAGAGGGATAGCTATGCCAGTAATGGACCAAAGCCCTTCTCAGTTGAAGAAGAACCTACGTAGCGGCAAAATAACAGTCGCTGTATATGGCATAGGGCACGTAGGTGCTTCTATACTGGCCGCTTGGATCTCAGCAGGTGCGAGAGGCATAGGTGTCGACAAGGATGAGAAGAAGATAAAAGCTCTGGAGAAGGGAGAATCCCCTGTGGACGAACCCTGTCTTACTGAGATCTTCAAGAAAGCTAAAAGTGAAGGAAAGATCTCTGCTACGATAGATGGGAAATTTGCGTCGATGAATTCTGATGTGAAGATAATAGCAGTTCCTTCTCTCTTAAGTGAGAACGTTGAACCTGATCTATCAGCGATACACGCTGTTGCTGAGCCCATAGCCTTAGGTCTCAAGAGGGGAGATCTCATCATATTAGAGAGCAGCGTACCTCCAGGAACGACTAGGTTCCTCTTGAAACCGCTATTGGAGGAAGCGAGCGGTCTATCTGCCGGTAGAGACTTCGGCCTAGCTTACAGCCCTGAGAGGATATCGGAGGGTAGAGCCCTGAGGGACATCGTTGAGTCTTATCCGAAGATAGTCGGTGGAATAGATGAGAGGAGCACTGAGGTAGCGTCGACTCTCTACTCGATGATCGCAAGGAAAGGTGTAATAAAAGTATCTAGTGAACTAGTTGCTGAATTTGAAAAACTGGCCGAGGGTGTTTACAGAGATGTTAACATAGCTTTAGCGAATGAGTTAGCTATACTTTGCAGGGAACTGGAAAGTAGATTACGAGGAAGTAGCTAAGGCTTGAATAGCCAACCTTACTCGAATCTCCATAAGCCTGGAACCGGGGTGGGGGACTATGCATTCCGATATACCCTAAATTCCTTATCTGGAAAGCTAAATCCCTAGGAATAGATTTGAAACTCATTTCTATCAGCAGGATGGTAAACGAGGAGATGCCTAAGAGAGTAGCAGAGCTCGTTAGGGAGGGCATCTCTAGAATTGGTTTGAAGGATCCGAAGATAGTGGTCCTAGGCCTATCCTTCAGGGGGGATATAGGAGATCCTCGACTCTCACCGACCTACGAATTAGTTAGGGAGCTACTCTCAATGAACTTCAGGGATATAGTGGTCCATGACCCCTTCATCAAGGAAGATACCACCCTATCCTCGTTAGGGATACCTCTGATTAATGACTTGGAGCAAGCGATTTCTATCGCTAGCGTAGTTGTGATATCCACGGATCACAACTTGTACAAGATGAGCGTAAGCGAGCTCTTCTCGATGGGTGATGATATCAGACTGATAGTAGATGGAAGAGACATCCTAGAGGTCAGCGATGTTCCAACTGGAAGATCTTACGTCGGGATCGGGAGACCTTGGAGACCCTAAAAGAATTATTTCAACCTTTCTAGTATTTTACTAAACAGAAATATCTCTATCGTTTCTACTAAGGACTCCATTGCTGCTAGGGCTTTCCAGTGATCCTCAGCTACGACTACGGCACCATGCTTCTCGATTAGGACGGCATTAGATTCTTTTAAAGTTTCGCTGACTAAGAAAGCTAATTCTTGAGTTCCAAATGGTCTCCAAGGAGCTATCCTTATTTCCCTTAGTAGAATAAGAGCTTCTTCTGTCATGAAGCCCTTCAAATCTTTAAGTGAGTGTTCTCTGAAGTTAGAAGCGAATGCAGTTAATAAAGGGTGGTGACAGTGTAGAACAGAGTTCACATCATCTCTAGCCTCATATATCATGATATGCATCCTCCACTCGGTGCTCGGAACCCCTTCACCTAATAAAACCTCACCAAACTCGTTTATCACGAGAATATCCTCACCTCTAAGCCTACCCTTGAACTTTCCCGATGGTGTTATTAGGAACCCCTGAGCTAGCCTGAGGCTAGCATTACCTCCTCCTCCTGTCGTCAGCCCCTTACTGTAAGCTAATCTCATGACCTCAGCTAGTTCCTCAGCTAAAATTCCTTGAGGCTCCACTAGTATCCCTCGCTCTTAGGTATCTCAGGTAGTCAGCCCTACTCTTGTAGGGGAAGGCTAGCGTGATCCCCACTATGAAGCCTCCTATGTGAGCCCAGTAAGCGACCCCAGTGTTCTCCCCAAGCAGGAGTCCTGGAATTAGCTGCAGTATGAACCAAAATCCGAGGAAGTACTTAGCGGGTATTGGTCTCAGAGCAGCTAAGTACCAAGTAAATATCAACGTGATAACTCTAGCCCTAGGGTAGAGAAGGAGATAAGCTCCTAAGATGCCGCTTATCGCTCCGGAAGCCCCTACAGCGGGAATATCCATCATACCGATGAGCTGCGATACAATCATGTGCACCATATTAGCTGATACACCTGAGAGCATGTAGAAGAACGCATAATTCAGATGTCCGAAAGCAGCTTCAACGTTATCCCCAAATATGAAGAGGTAAAGCATGTTCCCAAGCAGATGGACCCATCCCCCATGAAGGAATATCGACGTGATCACTCTGTATGTATTAGTTAACGGCTCCTCCAGTAAGAGGGAAGGAATGAAACCGTAATCATTTATAAGAACTGACATCCTTGTTGGATCTGATATCTCGAGGAAAAATACAGCGAAATTCATCACTATGATGGAGTAGTTCACTAAAGGTCTGATAGGACTCGGGTTCTCATCCTTGAGCGGTAACAAATTATCCTCCCGGGCTCAGCTGACCCTCTTAAGGGCCACTAAAGCCCTCTTGCCGAACACTCATCATAGCCCTAAAAAAATCATAGGGGTTGAGATTAAACCCTTACTTCGCTATGAGCTTCGCGATCTCAATACCTCTATCTACTGCTCTAGTGTTTATCTCAAAAAATTGAGGTCTAACAGTACTTTTTATAGCTTCCTTCAAATTTTCAGGAGGTATTATTCCAGAGATCCCGGAGAAGATCCCTAGCATCAGCATATTGGTGACGAGTTTATCCCCGAGCTTCTCAGCCTCATCCGTAGCCGGTATCCTATAGATTATTTTTGCTTTATTCTCTATTGGATTGAAAAATTTTATCATAGTAGAGTCTGCTATTACAATAGTTTTTTCAAATTGGTACCTTGGGGCTAAAGTATTGAGTGAGTGCTGGTTCATCACTATCCAGTAGTCCGGGTTCAGCACTTTAGGGTAATCCACTTCATCATCTGATATGACGACCTCAGATCTAGTGGACCCAAGTCTCGCTTCAGGCCCGTAAGTGTAGGTAGATGAAGCATAATAATTGCTCAGTACAGCTGCCTGCGTGAGCACAGCACCGGCGACAACCACACCTTGGCCACCGAAACCGGATATGATGACCTCTATCCTCATAACCACCACACACCCTTAGATAAGATCTCATCCCTCTTCTTCAATCTCCCGAACCATAACTTCTCGTATCTCTCCTCTACCTCGAGCAGCTTCCTCTCTTCCTCATCATCTACTATCACCTCTATGGCGAAATCTGGGCAGTAAATCTCGCATAGTCTACATGCTCTACACTGGTCTATCTTAGCGGCATAAGGTTTCTTTATACCCCTCCAGTTCCTCTCTTCTTTTACTTCAAGCACTCCCCAAGGGCAAGCCCATATGCAGAGATAACACCCTTTGCAGAGCTTATCGCTCACAGCTATCTGCTTGACCTTAACCGCAGACATATTATCACCTCGCGATCCTCTCCCTCAACCTTCTGAGTCTCTCAGTGTACTCTAGAACCTCCGGCTTGTGTAAGAACTCACCTATGATTATCTTACCCTTCAATTCCTCGGGGCTCTTCGAACTAGCGACCCCAATAGGTATGGAGTTCTCCTTGAACCACTGGAGGATGTCTCTGGGATCCGATCTGTTAAGCAAGTATCTACCCATGAAGGTAGGACACTGCGATACTATCTCGACGAGCGAGAAGCCCTTATGCTTTATAGCTTTCTTTATACTGTTCTTAGCTTGTATCACATGATAAGTAGTCCATCTAGCTAAGTAAGTAGCCCCGGCAGCCTTCATGAGTTCAATAAGGTCGAAATTAGGCTCTATGTTTCCGTAAGGCGTGGTTTGGGTCACCGCGCCCTCAGGCGTAGTAGGAGCCATCTGACCACCGGTTAATGAGTACACCATATTGGTAACGACTATTGTCGTCAAGCCTATGTTCCTCCTCGCGGCGTGAATCAAGTGATTTCCTCCTATGGCCAGGGCATCACCGTCCCCCATTACTACAATGACGTTGAGCTCCGGTCTAGCGAGCTTAACAGCGGTAGCGAAGGGAAGGGCTCTACCGTGAAGTGTATGCGCTACATCGCTCCTGAAGTAGAGAGGGGTCCATCCAGAGCACCCTATACCACTGACGAAGATGGTCTTCTTCCACTCCTCCTCTCCCAGCTCCTCAAAGGCCGTAAGGATTATCCTCTCAACTATGCCTATACCGCAACCCGAGCAGAAAGCGTGTGGCATAAGCTCCGTTCGCATGTACTTTTTTGCCAGTAAGTGCTCGAAGGTCTCTTCCTGAATCATATAGTATCACCTCGCTGCAAGCTTTATAGCTGATAATATCTCATCCGGGCTATGAAGCACTCCTCCCACCTTGGGGACGGATATCACCTTACATTGCCCTTTAGAGGCTCTCTCAACCTCCCTCACGATCTTGCCCATGTTCATCTCAGGGACCACGATGGCTCTCACTCTTTCAGAGAGCTTCTCTATCAGTTTATCATAGAAGGGCCATAATGTTATCAATCTGAGCATTCCAACCTTTATTCCCAATCCTCTAGCGTCTTTAAGAGCCTTAAGAGAAGATCTTGCTGCTGAACCGTAGGATACGATCGCAATTTCAGCGTCATCTAAGTCCCTCTCTTCATGCATGGAGATCTTATCAACGTTCTTCTCTATCTTATAATAGATCCTCTTTATCTTCCTATCAGCTATCGGCTGTCCCATACCTATCCTATGTCCAAACTCATCGTGCATAACGCTCTCGACGAGCACGTTATAACCATCCCCAAAAGCCGGCATCGGACTCACCCATTCTCCCGGTTCCGGTAGGAAGG
Source organism: Candidatus Korarchaeum sp. (assembly GCA_033582115.1). GTDB lineage: Archaea > Korarchaeota > Korarchaeia > Korarchaeales > Korarchaeaceae > Korarchaeum. The sequence continues at coordinate 13,427 of JAVQRZ010000140.1, forward strand.
GGATGAAGTCCGTAGGTGGTAAAGAGGGCTTTCTCCTCTCTACGATTTCTATTTCCTCTGGGGGAGGTATCCTAATGGGTTCCCTTATGTGAGCGATAACTTCATCTGATAGCACGATCACGGGATTCCTGTAGATCTCAGAGAGATTAAAAGCCTTTATCGCAAGATCAAACATCTCTTGAGAACTCCAAGGAGCTAATGCTATTATTGCATAATCCCCATGGCTTCCCCATCTAGCTTGCATCACATCACCTTGGGAGGGCAGCGTGACCAAACCTGTTGAGGGACCTCCCCTCATCACGTTGACGATGACTATTGGGGTCTCTGTTATCGCTGCGAAGCCCAAACCCTCCTGCATCAACGAGAACCCAGGTCCACTCGTAGCGGTCATCGACTTCAATCCAGCCCATGAGGCCCCTATTATAGCTATTATCGAAGCGAGTTCATCCTCCATCTGTATGAATATCCCTCCAACTTTCGGCAACCGATTTGACATTCTCTCAGCGATCTCAGTGGAGGGAGTTATCGGATATCCAGCGAAGAAGCGACACCCGGCTATGATAGAACCTTCAACTAAGGCATCATAACCGGTCATCAGGCGAAGCTCTCCTCCTGACAATCAGTAGCACCCTCGTGAGACACCATATATATATTGAAAAATTTAACGGATTTGTGAGGGAAACCTTCCCTCGAGATCCACCTCACCTCTCCTTATCCTACTCGATGATATAGGCTTACCATCCTCAGCAAGTACCAAGGGAAGCACCACTATCTTAAGCTCCTTTAGTCCCTTTCTTTTTCTCCTCTCATTAACAATTAGAGCTCTCTCGTAACTCTCAGTGGATACCACGATGACATCAGCTTCCTCTATACTATCAGCCGGTCCGTACAATCAAAAATTTTAATAATTTCATAGGGTACCCCTTGAAGGTCTAGGAAATCCTTAAGCGCTTTCTCCCTCTCTTCGAAAGGGAGGATTCTCTCAGCTAGTGGTTTAGATCCTAAAAGAGGATCATCAGCCAGTCCAATAATCAAGCTCTGAGCGATTTTGCAGGCCAGACTCAGGAGCTCCCTATGGCCCTTATGGAGCCTATCGAAAGTCCCACCCACTATAGCTTTCTTAAAAGGCTTTCCACAGATTCTCTTATCCTCCAAGCTTCGCCCTCCCTGATGAGATTTCCATCCTCAAAGATCTCGATCTTGTTCTCCGTCACTCTGACCAAGTACTTAACCTGAGCCCTCTTAGCGGCTTCATAATTCTCGACACTCCAAACGACAAATATCGTCTCCTCAGGTCTGTAAATTCCTGAGAAAACATCTTCAAGTGATGCATCCCTCCCTATCCAGATCTGATGCACCATATGATGGATGCCCAGCCTTAATATCTTCTCCCACTCTTTGACCGGCTCACCTTGCGATATCACGCCGATCCTGAACCCCTTATCCCTCGCACTAACGATCAGTTGAATGATGCCAGGGAGGGGTCTCAGGAACGCTTTTTTGACGTCGTGATATGCTATCACTCCAGCAGCTATTACTCTGTAATCCTTCCTGAGTCCTAACCTTGTCATCATCTCATCGAAGTGAAACGGATAATCCTCTCCCTTCTCCCTTACGACCTCTATAAGAGTTCCAAGTGCTGTTTCGTGATCTACAGGAAGACCAGCTTCTCTCATCGCGGTTACAGCCCATTCCCTAGCTATCGCTTTCAAGAGCTTCGAATTGTAGAGCACGTTATCCAACTCCATCAGGAGAAGTCTCATTCACCTCACCACCTTCGTGAGTTTCTCGGGCCTATCGGGATCGAACCCTCTTAAAATGGATAGCTCTAAGGAGAGCAATTGCATGGGAATTACTGTCACGATCGGGGAGAGTTCATAGCTCACCTCAGGTATGGGTATATCGCCTCCTACATCAACTCTTATCACATCACCTCCTAATGTCCGAATCCTCTGCTCAACGTCCTCTACTTCAGAACTTACTATCAATATCACAGGAGTTCCCTTTGATATAAGCTGGAGGGGACCATGTAGGAATTCCCTAGCTGAGTAGCCTACATAGTGAAGATTAGCAGTCTCCCTCAGCTTGAGGGCAGATTCCAATGCTGATGGATAGTTAGGGCCCTTCCCTAAGATGAAGCCGAACTCCTTATCCTTTAAGCTATCTGCGTAAAGTTTGATCGACGTTCTAGCAGAACTTAGGGTTTCTCTTATCAAGCGAGAAACCCTCATGAGTTCCTCCCTCAAATCCCCAATATCTCTCCCCCTCCTCTCAGCCAGCTCTATCGATAGGAGGAAAGAGGCAGCCAGTTGGGTAGTGTAAGTCTTAGTAGCAGCTATAGCCCTCTCCTCACCCGCTTTCGTCAATATAGAAGCATCAGAAATTCTATGGAGCGTACTATTAGGCGTATTTGTTATTGATAGAATCGGAGAATTAGGAGAAATTCTCCTAAAAGATTCCACGGCTGTCAAAACATCCTTACTCTCTCCACTCTGAGATATAGCTATTAGAGCGGAATCTCGAATATCCGAGGGGATCCAGTCAGGTAGCTCGGATGCCTGTATGGCGGTAGAGCTGATTCCTGCTATCCTCATCAGAGCTCTACTGAGTACGAGCGATGCATGGAAGCTGGATCCGCTACCAGTTACATAGACGAAGGAGACATTCAAGTAATTCACGAAGTCCCCAACCTCACCTATGGATCCCCTCAGGGTCCTCTCCACAGCTTCAGGCTGTTCATGTATCTCAGCGTTCATGTAGATTCCAGGTTCCTTCAGCACCATCAACTGAACCTCTTAGGGACCGATTAAAAGTTAATTTATTCATAGTGTTACTACGCATATGGACGATGAGTCTGTGAGTTTCTTCTCACGTCTCTCCGAGAGTTTTGGTCCATCTGGATTCGAGTCAGAACCTATTAGCTTAATTAGAGGACGTTACTTGATTTTCTCAGATGAAATTCTGAGAGACGGGCTCGGATCTTTGATACTCAAGAAGAGAGGGATAAGTGAATTTCCAAAAGTGATGGCAGCAGGTCATGTCGATGAGATAGGCTTTATAATAGTCTCAGTAGAGGACAATGGATTCCTTAAGTTCGAGACGTTGGGAGGATGGGTTTCAACTACATTACCTGCGCAGAGGGTCATAGTGAGGAGCAAGAAGGGAGATCAAGTCGGCGTCATAACGAGTAAGCCCCCTCACCTCATGACACCAGAGGAGAGGAATAAGCCTATAGATATAAAGGACCTTTTCATAGACGTGGGGGCCAAGAACAAGGACCAAGTGAAGGAGATGGGGATAAAGATAGGGGATCCAGTTGCCCCACTAGCTCCTTTCGAGGTGCTGAGAGGAGGCAAGGCATGGTTGGGGAAGGCTTTTGATGATAGAGTAGGGACATTCGTGGTGATGGAAGCATTGAAGAGCTTGAAGGAAGGAAACATAGAACATCCAAATACCTACTGTGCTGTAGCAACTGTGCAGGAGGAAGTGGGTCTCAGAGGTGCTGAAACAGCAGCTGACGTAGTCAATCCGGATATCTTCATAGCTGTGGATGTAGATATAGCAGGAGACTCCCCTGGGATAACCTCAGCAGAAGCACCGGCGAAGATGGGAGAAGGAGTTTCGATAATAACTTGGGATAGAAGCATGATACCTAACTTCAGGCTCAAGGAGTTCGTAATAGAGGTGGCTGAAGAGGAGAACATACCCTACCAACTCTCAGCAGTCAGAGGAGGGACAGATGCTGGAAGGATCCACTTGCATAGCAAAGGAGTGCCTTCATTGGTCTTAGGAATCCCAACTAGACACATACACTCTCACAGCTCTATACTATCACCGGATGATATCGAAGCAGCGATAAAGTTGCTGGTAGCTCTTATCAGGAAGATGGACTCGATCACAGTCAGGGGGTTCTATGAATCTTGACGGATGAGATCACAATAACATTACCAATCTCTTGGCTTGACGGTATTGATATTAGGACCGGGAGGATAGTGCAAGAAGACCATCCCCAGAGAGGGCAGAGCATAGCTGGGAAGATCGTGAGGATCAGAGGGTCTACCGGATCTACTGTGGGTGCTTACGTGTTTTTCGCGCTCAAGAGGAACAACGTAGCGCCTAATAAGATAATACTTGAAGAACCTGATAGTGTTACGATAAGCGCTGAGTTAGCTGGGATACCTGTGGAAATCAGTGGAGCGAAGGAAGTTAGACTAGAGGATAGAGAACTTAAGGAGGAACTTAGGAGGTATCTAGAGAGGGAGGCCTCGATCACAGGAGCTCAAGGATTTGCTAGGATAAGGTCCGTCCACATATCAGGAGTATCTTACGCTACCATAGGGGACGCTGGAAGGGAGTGGCTATCTGAGGTCTCAAGGGAAATTAGATTTAAAGTCACCGCAACAACAAATCCCGCAGGGATGGATCTAGTCGATTGGAGGACAATGGGCATTCCGGAGGATTTCGCGAGAAGGCAGATAGAGATAGTAGATTCACTAGTGAGGATGGGGGCATTGCCCACGTTCACATGCACCCCATACCTCACTGGAAATCTCCCAGCTTTTGGTGAGAGGGTCTGCTGGGGGGAATCGAGCGCAGTAGCATTCATAAACAGCGCCCTAGGGGCTAGATCTAACAGGGAAGGGGCTACTAAGACAGTAGTGACAGCAGCTACCGGATATACTCCGATCTACGGTAAGCATCTAGATGAGAACAGGCTTCCTAACATAAAGATAGACACGGAACCCTTGGAAAATACGCTCCAATATTACTTGTTAGCATACTACGTTGGTCTCTTCTACCCGGATTCCGTACCCCTTTATGAAGGCCTTAAATCAGCTTCTCTACCCGAGCTAAAAGCAATGTCCGCTGCAGGTGCGGCTTCTGGATCGATAGAGCTTTTCCACGTACCGGGAGTAACTCCTAATAGGATATCAGATGTGAGTAAGTCCATTAGAGTTACTAAGAAGGATTTAATCGAGTTGAGAGAGGGGATGAGCTCCTTTGAAGGTGGCTCAGATTTAGTAGTCCTAGGGTGCCCTCACTTATCGCTTCAGGAACTTAAGGAAATTAAAGAGCTTTTGATGGGAAGGAGGGCTCTAATAAGATTCTGGATATTTACGGCAAGGGCGTTCATGCCTTTAATAGAGAGATCCGGAATTAGAGAAGCCTTAGAGAGGTTCGGAGCTAGGATTTGGTATGATACCTGCATGGTAGTATCCCCTCTAGAGGAGCTCGGAGTAAGGAAAGTCACTACTAATTCTACTAAAGCAGCGAAGTACCTAAAGAGTTTAAGAAAACTAGATGTAGAACTGCTTGACGTAAAAGAAATAGTAGAAAGATACAGTGCTCCGAGCTGATCTAAATCCCTAAGTAGGCCTTTCTAACGTAATCATTTCCTAGGAGCTCCCTTCCACTCCCCTCCATTACAGTCGATCCGTTCTCAATTACATAAGCTCTATAGCTCATACTTAAAGCCATATAAGCATTCTGTTCGGCTATTAAGATTGAGATACCTCTCTCCTTGTTTACTTGGGATATCGCATCGAATATCCTCTCAACCATTATAGGTGAGAGGCCTAGCGAGGGTTCGTCCAGTAAGAGGAGCTTAGGTGCTCCCATCAAACCCTTAGCTATCGCTAGCATCTGCTGCTCACCTCCGCTCAGAGTACCGGCTAGTTGCTTTTCCCTCTCCTTGAGCACTGGGAATAACGAGTAGACGAACTCCAGGTCTCTCCTGATACCTTCCTTATCTTTCCTGAGGTAGGATCCCATCTCTAAGTTCTCTAATACTGTCATCTCAGGGAAGAGCCCTCTACCTTCAGGAACATGTACTAAACCTAGTGAAGCTATCTGAAATGGCTCCATTCCACTGATGTTCCTACCGTCCATGATCACCTCTCCACTAATCGGCTTCAAGATCCCTGAGATTACTCTGAGTGTTGTGGTCTTGCCCGCCCCGTTGGCACCTATAAGTGAGACTATTTCCCCTCTATCAACCCTTAGGGTTACGCTCCTCAGAGCTAAAGCAGTACCATAGGCTGCAGATACATTCCTAACCTCCAACATGGAACCTCTCCCCCAAGTAAGCTTTAATAACCTCCTCGTTCCTCGCTATCTCCTCAGGAGTCCCTTCGGCGATCTTCTTCCCGAAATTGAGAACCATTATCCTCTCACATATTCCCATGACTACTCTCATGTTATGCTCTATTATAACGGTAGTGACCCCGGACTCCCTGACTTTCCTAACGACCTCCATCACCTCATCCATCTCAGTAGGTGTTAGACCGCCAGCAGGCTCATCTAACATCAGTAACTTGGGTTCTGTTGCAAGAGCTCTAGCTAT